>NZ_JBFENQ010000001.1:0-41556 GCF_041551015.1 Sulfurovum sp.
CCATCATTGGGGGGTATATCATTAGAAATAATAGCTTGAGGTATCTTTTGTAAAACTAAGCCAAGTAATATCCTATTTTGAAACACTCCTCCACTTAAGATAAGGGGTAAATTATACTGCTTATGAATTGTATAAATTATCTCTATCAACGAATGAAAAAACTTTGATACGGCTATGTTGATATCTTTCTCTAAGAGCATAGTTTTTATTATAGGGAGTATGTCTATCTTTCCATCCCTGTATCCAAAAGGATAACACCCCTCTACCCTATCATCATACAACTCTTCAAGTAACATGCCACTCTCTCCTTCATAACTCATCACCTGGCATACACCAAGTAAAGATGCAACAGCATCAAAAATTCTACCGACTGAAGAACTGAATGGAGCATTTAAGCCTTTGTCCCAAGCAACAAAATATCTCTTTAACTCAACAGTAGAAAAAGCTTTTATAGTTGGTATATCAAGACTTAAAGCATCTTCTCCATATATATCAAATAGTAAACTCAACGCTACTCTTTTAGGCTCCTTGATGGCTTTAGCTCCTCCGAGCAGTTTGAAGTACTCTATATGTACTACTCTCTCAAATCCTTCATAATCACAAACTAAGAATTCACCACCCCAGAGGTTCCCATCATCACCATATCCTGTTCCATCAAATGCTACACCTAATACTTTAGTTGTTATTTTCTTTTCTGCCATCACTCCTAAGATATGTGCATAGTGATGCTGGACACCTTTTGTATTTTCATAATTAGCTAAAGCATATTTAGTCGATTCATAGTTTGGATGTTTATCATACATCACCATATCTGGCTTAAAATCATAAATACGTCCTAATGTTTGTATGTTTTTTTCAAAATATCCTACAGAATCAATACTGTTTAAATCACCTATATGTGGAGAGAGTATGACTTCTTTGTCAAAACCTATAGCAATAGTACTTTTTTGGTTTGCTCCAAGAGCTAATATGTTTTTATCTAGTTTAAACGGAAGTTTGATGCTAGAAGGTGCATATCCTCTTGCTCGTCTAAGCATGATTTGTCGCTCTTTGACCACCATCACTACAGAATCATCACAGCCGTTGACTATGTCACGGTTATAATCTAGTACATAGTCATACACACTTTGTAACTTCTTAAGTGATTCCATACTTGTACAGATAGGCTCATCGGTTATATTTGCAGAAGTAGCTACTAAAGGTCGATTAAGTTTTTTAAGCAGTAATACATGCAAGGGTGTATACGGTAAAAAGAGTCCTATCCTAGAGATGTTTGGTGCTACATATTTACTATAGGTTCTCTCTTTAGTATCCAATAATATGATAGGACGTTCTTTAGATGTGAGTAATTCCTCTTCTTGTTCATTCATAACAGCTATTTTTCTTGCTTCTTCAAGATTAGAAACCATCACTGCATATGGTTTTGACGGTCGTCTTTTACGTTCTCGCATCTTTTTCACAGCATCATCATTGGTCGCATCACATATCAAATGGTAACCACCTACACCTTTAATAGCAATGATATTTCCTTTAGAGATAAGTTCTACTGCTTTATCGATAATTTTTGCACTGAAAACATTCTGACCTGTATTGTCAAATAATGCTAACTGTGGTCCACAATCCCAACAACCAATTGGCTGTGCATGATAGCGTCTGTCTAACGGATTTGTATATTCTTTCTCACAAGTATTACACATCTCAAAAAATTTCATAGAAGTATTTTTACGGTCATAGGGCAAGTCATTAATAATAGAATAACGAACACCACAATTTGTACAAGTAATGAACGGATAACCATAACGACGGTTGGAAGGGTCAAATAGTTCATCTTGACACTCTTTACAAATAGATACATCTGGAGGTATTCGAACAGTTCTTTTTCCCTCTTTATTTGTTGAAATAATTTGAAAATCTTTAAATACTTTAAGGTCTGTAGTTGCTGTATGGATACTATCAATAGAGGCTAATGGAGGTAAATTATTTTTTATCTTTTGTAAAAAAATTTGTAATATTTTTTCTGTAGTATTAATGATTATTTCTACACCTTTTGTACCATTAGAAACAGTACCCATAAGGCGTAACTCTATAGCATGTTGATAGATAAATGGACGGAAACCTACACCTTGCACTGTACCATTAATAATAATCTTATAGGTATTGTGTTGCATTCATCTTCTTTATTGCCTTAAAATATTCCACAGAAAATTATATCATAATCAAAAAAGCCATCTCTTACTTTTTCTTTTCATCATCCCATTCAAAAATAAAACACATAGGTAATTTATTTTTCTTATTTAGATATAGACCCATTAGAGATCCAGAAACAAATATAGAAAATATAGCTACTATTGATGCAAAAGCCAATGTAGAAAATCCTGTCAACCCTTGTCCTACAGTACAACCTATGGAAAGTACTCCACCGACACCCATTAAGGCACCACCTATCATACTATTTTTTAATTTATTAACTTTAATATTTGATGAACACCCTAAATTGTACTTTGGATCAATTCTAGACATACTAAAAGCACCAATAAGTACTCCTAGAATTATACTAATACCAAAATTCAAATTACTTGTCTTGTAGTGAGTTATAAAGTCTAATGTTTTTGAAATTGGACCAACAAAAGTTATACTTGTAAATGGAACATATCTTGTGTCTAACTCCAAAGTTTCAGCACCATACACACCAGTTAAGTACCACCCAAAAGCTATTAATAATCCAACAAGTAATCCATCCTTTAATGATGAAATTCTTTTAAAACTTTTAGTTAAATAAAACCATGCTAAAAATAGAAAAGAAAGTACTATATATATATTTACTTGTCCATTTACAATATATGAAGACAAGTTTAATAATATTTCATTTGTAGACAAAGTGTAAACAAGATTATTTAAAATACCTTTTGTACTAGCATATGCAAATATGGCAATAAAAATCAATGTCACTATGGAGTTTATATCACCTTGTGAAAACTTCACTAAATGACGACTACTGCAACCATCTGCTATCATCATACCTATCCCAAATAAACTACCGCCTATTATAATTGTAAAATAATTTATCTCTTCTCTTAACCATACAGTTTCAGTTAGATCTATATCATAAAACAAAGTCAACATATGAGTTGCAATTATAGCCGTGATCATAGCAGTTATTACAGATGAACCTCTTTTAGTCGAGGATATTAATATATAATCTTTGATAGCACCATTAAAACAAAATTGCGTTTTTTGTGCAATCACACCAAAAGTAATACCCATTAATAAGGCTACTATATTGACTATTTCAAATATTTCATAATTTTCTATATTGATTATTCCCATATTAAACCTTCATGCTCTATACTTTATTTTATGAAAAAAGTTTTCTTGCCATAAAAAAACCAGTTTTTACAAATCCACTGTTATCCAAAAATGTCTTCATATATTCATCAAAAGTTACACCTCTAAATTCAAGATATTCACTTAAATATTTTTCAGATGCCTCAATGCCACCTTTCTTTTCTTCGTCTAGCAAACGAGCATAAAGTTTTAACATATAATGCTTTGCTCGAGAAGACATTACACTTTTATATGAGAAGTATCTAGCTCCACCTTGATCATCTCTTGAAAATAAATATGTTCTATTCGCTAACCAATAATAACCACCATCTTTCCCATGATTAAAAACATAAGTAATAGATTCTTCACCCCTATTTAAAGCATCCCACATCTTTTTAAATATTATTTTGGGCATATCTGGATGTCTAACTATATTATGGTTTTTACTCTTTAACTCATTTTTACTATATCCAGAGAGATTCTCAAAATCCGTACTAACTGAAATGATTATTCCATTCTGATCTGTACTTGAAGAATAACTAGCATCTTTATCGACTTTTAACTCTTTTGTTAACATAACTACTCCTTTAAATTTATATCTATATAACTTTCATTATCAAAATTATTTACAAACTATCTCATAGGTACATTGCCCCATACACTGCATTCTCTTTCCCTATAGGAAAATTTTTATTCATCAATGGATTTTTTGCACCCAATGTTCTTTGTATGCGCCCATAAAGTGATTGATTGGCAAAAGTTTCGCCTGTTAGGGTGATGATTTTTGCTTCAGTCTTTTCCATAAGCTGAGGAACAATCTCACCAATATAGTCTCCAAATGACTCATAAATGCTATAACACATAAAGTTATTCTCTACATCTCCAAGCTGATAACTCATAATACTTGTTAAAAATGCATAGTTATCAAAACGATTATCTTTAACTCTGGTGTCTATCTGTAAACCACCTTTTCCTAAAAAGCTTAATGCTTGTGCTGATATACCTTCAAAACTTTCATTTTCAAGACCTAATGCTATAGCTGTGACTTCGAAGATATCCATATCACCTGCAAGATTATCTAAACGTTCAAACACTTCAGGATAAGCTTTTTTGTAGTTTACTACTAGTCTGTCTGATCCCTCTCTAAGTGTAGAAATTTTTTCCCAAAGATTGTCAGACTCAAAAGGTATAGCAGGAACAGCATTGATAACTTCTTTACCGTTGTAGTAGAGAAAATTTAATGTACCATCAAAGTGCACACCTATTGCCTTTTGACCTATTTTCCCATGTTCTGCAAGTACAGACATCATAGAAGCTTTCCACGGTAAAAAGCGATGTTCATTACTGTGTCCACTCTCAAAATCTTCACCCTCAAGTACATACAACGCATCCGTTTGAACCGAATCAAAAACTTCTACTGAGTCTATGATACTGAGATTATCAACCTTTACACAAGCTAAACCATATGCCACAGAAACCGAATTTTTACTATTTTCTACTACAGTAGGAAATACTATACGTTCACCAGAAACAAAAAGTTTTTTATCTTGATTAATAAATATCTTTGTGTCTTTTTGTGCATTAATTGGCATATCAAAATCTACTAAAAAATCTGCTTCTTCATCTGTATTACACTCAATATACGAAATATACTGTAATCCTGTATTCATTATTTCACGTGCGAGCAACATAGTCATACCATCGTCTGGGTACTTCACTTGTACAGATGATCCATAAAGCGCTTTAAGTTCATCACTTTTAGTTGCGACACGCAGTAGTGGTCTCTCTATACTTAAAAGTGCGTTGAATTCTTGTATTACCATCATAAGATGCGTATTAAATCCATTTGAATCTGCCATCAATAAAGTACTTTTTACTGGACTATATTCTACTGTCGGCTTAAAAAATTTTCTGTAACCATGTGCTGTTTTCATTAACACACTTTTTCCTTCAGCAATGGCTCTTCCTGAAACTTCAAAAAGTTTTCTAAAGTCCCCCTTGTTTAATGCCAAATGTTCACTCTCTTTATCAAGCATACGGATTGAAACTCCGCATTCAATACATGAGATAAGAGGATAGTCCAAACGCAAAGCATTACTCTTAGCTTCTTCTTGACAGTCAGTACATGGAACAAGAAACTTCATCACTGTATGGGTACGATCATAAGGATACTTGTCTAGAAATGGATGTTGTGTACCACAGTGGTTACAAGATGTAAAAGGATAATAATAACGACGACTACTTACGTCAAACATCTCTTTCTGACATGTAGGACAAGGTGCGATGTTAATTGGTAAATTTACTTTAGTAATGGGTAATAATGCTGGTTTTACATCTGAAAAATAATGTTTACCATTACCTAAAAAAAGTGATGCAGGAAGCACCTCCTCCATTCCATTTAAAAAACTTTCAAGTTGTTCATCATTTTTATCAAAAACCATTACTATTTTGTCATTACTTTGTATAACATCTATTTTCATTTGTTCTTGTTTAGCATAAGCCAATATAAGATCAGAAAGATAATTTTTATTAGAAAAGAATTCAATTTCAAAAATAAAGTACATGTAAACTCCTAATGATTATTTACTACACAACCAGACACAAAGGAACGAGATAAACATAGCAATCGGAGGTAGCATGTTTTCTTTAAATCAATTTTCAGTGTTATACTATTCAACGATATAATTGATTGTCTGGCTGTGTACTAAACAATAATATTTTATACTTTCATAAATAATACATAATGATTATTTACTACACAACCAGATAAAAAAGGAAAAGAGTCATACAAATAAAAGGTTCTACAGGACTCTACTTTGGGACAAGGTAAATGATAAAATAACTTATAATTTTCCTATCCTATCTGGCTGTGTACTAAACAATGTTACTTTAAATAAATGTCAACTATAATATATGTACTACTCAACTGGTTCAGCATGAGCAAGAGTTTAGTATAAATTAAGGTGGACCAAGTAAACATATTTATCTATGTGAAGATGGACAAACATATGTTTTCTTACCCAGCTGAGTACTACATAATTTTATGCTAACATTGACATGTCATTATAATCTCCAATTTTTGGATTAGCATAAGCATCTACGATACTCTCAAACGAAACTACATCACCAATATTTTTTTTCAATGTAATGCCGGAGTTTTCCAACTCTTTCAATGTAGCATCTACAAGTTTCGGCATATGCTTTAGCACTGATGGTGTAAGTCCATTACATACATCTATAATATCTTCTGGTACCATTGTTATCAGTTGTACTTCTCCCATATCTTCATGAAAAGAACAGATCTCAAGCATCATAGTTATTTCTACTTCGTTCGCAGTTTGACGTATTGTAGAGCCATGACGTATCACTTCTTCACTAGACTCAGAAGATATAGTCCCTACTGGACCATCTTTTGAGCCTGTACCAACAACGATAACCTTGTCATATTCTTGATAGTAAGTCATAAGCGTAAAACCTAATGTCCCACCTTCAACGATCGTCAAACACTCTGGTATTTCATAATTTTCTTCTATGTACTTCACTAAGTAAGCCCCAAGACCTT
The DNA here is from genome assembly GCF_041551015.1 of Sulfurovum sp. Lineage (GTDB taxonomy): Bacteria > Campylobacterota > Campylobacteria > Campylobacterales > Sulfurovaceae > Sulfurovum. Next base: position 6,887 of record NZ_JBFENQ010000001.1, read on the forward strand.
CATCATGAAACATAATATTACCTATACCGATAAGTGCTACTTTTTCATATGCCAATTTTTATCCTTTAAACAAAGAAGTACTATGCTTCTTTGTCACCTTCTTTTATTTTTACATATTTACCACCGCCTACAACAATATTAATATCACCTTCTTTCCAGAAGATGCTACGCCATACTTGATAATAAATATGAAAGACTACCCAAGCAATTATCCACCACATCGTATAATGGTGTGAAATACGCACATCCATAATAGAAGCTGTAGGTCCAGCACCAATTAGCCAACCACTTACAGGAATCGTCCAGTCTGTTATAAAGTGTAACATCCATGGCCACCATTCACCAATTGAACTAAGGCCAGAAGCTAAACCATGTACATATAGCTGAAGTCCAGTCAAAAGCATCCACACTAATAAGAGATGGAATATCGTGAAATAAACTGCATTAAAGCTATCAAGATAACTTGAATCAAACTTTTTACGTTTATTAAGCGTTACAAGATTTAAAAATACTTCAAAGAATTGTTTTATATTACTTTGATTTGGAATATCTTTTTTATATGGTTTCACCTTTAGGAAACGCGTTGCAAAAGCAAGATAAAAAATAACAATCGATGTAACATCAAAGATAATCGCAACAATAAAGTGCCCCCAACGATTCCATGCCATAACATATTTGTCTACCGCAGGGTCAGCAATAAAGGTTTGATAATAAGGATGAGCGATATAAAGCCCCGTTATCACAGCAACAATCATCGAAATGACATTGGTCCAGTGGATGATACGCGCTGTAGCATTCATCCGTTCAATTTTTTTATATCCGGGTTTCATCACAACCTCCTTAGAAGGCACAGGTAGGATCAACTTTATACACAGCTAACTCCTTACCTTTTGTGTCCACAACATGCACGGCACAAGCGATACATGGATCAAAGCTATGGATAGTTCTAATGATTTCAAGTGGTTCTTCAGGATTTGCTACTTTCGTACCAATAAGACTTGCCTCATAAGCACCCAATTCACCATTTGGACCTCTAGGTCCTGCATTCCATGTTGATGGAACAACCGCTTGATAGTTTTCAACTTTTCCATCTTTCACTTTTACCCAGTGTCCTAAAGATCCTCTTGGTGCTTCTGCAAGTCCCACACCTTTTGTATCAACACTTACATTATCAAAGTCAAACTCTGTCCAAGTACTAAGGTCTCCCATAGCCGCATTTTTTGCCAATTCATCAGTCCATTCCATCATAACATCACACATAAGTTCCGTCTCTATAGCACGCGCTGCAGTTCTACCAACAGTAGAAAAGAGAACTGTTACAGGCAAGTTTGCTCTTTTTAAGAAGTTTCCTACATATTTTGTAATTCTCTTATCACCTTTTACATATCCAATTACCATACGTGCAAGAGGTCCAACTTCTACTTTTTTACCATCATAAAGAGGAGACTTGATCCAAGAATACTTTTCATCTGTTTTCAAGTATGAATATCCATCTTCTTTCTTTTCCATCCCTGTAAATTTCGGAATGGTTGTTCCCTCATATGGATGTTCTGGAGCACCTGTTCCTTCATACCATGCATGTGTTACATCTTCAGTGATTTTCTCTTGATCAACTTCCAATACTTTGGTAATATCACCATCAAGTACAAGTCCTGAAGGGAAAAGGGTTTCTGCTTTATAGAAACCTGTATCATCAAGTCTAAAGTCACCATAAGACATATAACTTAGAATTCCACCTCCCGTTCCACCAACGCCTTTATATGTAGCATCTGCATCAGTTGCTTCTTCAGCATACATAGTTCCAGCCATATATACATCTGGAAGATAGGCTCTTTTTACAAATTCGGTACTGTCTTTTAATAACTGTTTAAAGAGTGCAATTCTCGCAGGGTTTTTAATATCCTGAACACAAGTAACTCCACCAACAACAATAGATTGAGGATGTGGGTTTTTACCACCAAATATAGCTTGCATTTTAGCCATATCTCTTTGGATATCAAGTGCCTTAAGATAGTGCGCTACACCAATGAGGTTTTGTTCAGGTGTAAGTTCATAGTGGTCATTACCCCAATATCCATTTCCGAAGATACCCAATCTTCCTTCTTTAACAAACTTTACAATACGTTCTTGTATGAGTTTAAATTCATTTGGATCCGAAGTAAATGGAGCCACACCCGCCACATGAGCCCATTTGGCTGCTTCTGCTGCAGTCTTATAAGGATCTGCCTTTGTCGCTGCTACAACATCTACGAAATCAAGTGCATGTAAATGATAGAAGTGTACAAGGTGATCATGTACATATAGTGCCCCTTGAATCAAGTTTCTTACCAATCGTGCATTTTTAGGTATAGTGATATCAAATGCATCCTCTACCGCTTCGATACTTCTTTGGTAGTGTGTACCAGTACAAACACCACAGATACGCATTGCCATCAGACCGCAATCTCTAGGATCTCTTCCTTTGAGGATCGTTTCTATACCTCTAAACATTGTTGATGAACTAAAAGCATCTACAATTTTATTATTCTCATCTATTACTGCTTCAATACGAAGATGTCCTTCGATTCTTGTAATAGGATCAACGATTATATGTTTCTTAGACATTACTCTTCTCCTTCTTCTACTCTTTTACCTGCAACAGCACTAGCGGCTGCATGAATACCTATACCAATACCTGCTACGGTAAGCAATCCTAAACCAAACTCATCAACTGTTTTTTCTACACCACCTGTAGGTGCTTTAATATTGGCATCTGACATTGGTCTTTCATATGCATATTTATCCCAGAAATCCGGTTCGGAACAACCGATACACCCTCGTCCAACTCCAATAGGCCAGTTTACACCTTCGTTGTATCGTATAATGGAACAGTTATTAAAGGTCATTGGACCTTTACATCCAACCTTATAGAGACAGAAGTTATTTTTAGCCCCTTCATCACCCCATTCTTCTACATATTCACCAGCATCAAAGTGTGCTCTTCTTTCACAGTTATCATGGATTCTATATCCAAAAGCAAACTTAGGTCTAAGTAGAGAATCAAGCTCAGGAATTGAACCAGTCAATACATAGTGTAAGATCACTCCTACCATGTTTGAAGGGTTTGCTGGACATGCTGGAATGTTGATGACTGGCTTACCTTTTATCACATCCATCACACCTACAGCATCTGTAGGGTTTGGAGCAGCGGCAGGAATACCTCCGTATGTTGCACATGAACCTACCGCTACAACAGCCGCAGCCCCTTTTGCCATACGTAGTAAATGATCATGGAATGTTTCAGCTTTTGCACCGATCGTTCCGTATTGTCCGTTCAATCCCATAGGTATAGCTCCTTCTACAAAGAGAAGGTACTTACCATGAAAATGTTCTGCCGCTTCATCCATCTGTTTTTCAGCTTGATGTCCTGATGCAGCCTGTAATGTTTCATGAAATTCTAAAGAGATGATATTAAGAATAATTTCATCAATTTTTGGCCCATCACTTCTAAGTAATGCTTCAGAGTTACCTGCACAATCCTGTAATTCTAGCCATATAACAGGTACACGGTTCATCATAACAGCTGCTTCAGCAACCAAAGGTGTAAATGAAGCTGGTAACATCAACATTGCAGTTGTTGCAGATGCCCATTTAAGGAAATCTCTTCTTTCAAGACCTTCTTCTTCAATACTTTCTGTGAAATCCAATCTATTGTTAAGCGGCTCCAATTTTTTTAAGTCTTCAAGTCTTGCTTGGCATTTAAGATACAATTCATCGTAATATGTATCACCTTTATTTGTGTCCACCTTCGCACTTTGAGCGGTAAAAAGTTTTTTTACTGACTCTTGTTTATCCATACTCATCTGTTCTCCTTTTTTTTTATTCAAAATATTATTGAATATTCATTCACCATAATAAACAAATTAAACTTAAATAAAAATGAATATTCATTCATTTTTATTAAATATTTTATATTTTTTTATCTTTTATCATAAAAAAATACTATACACTTACTTCTATCTCTCATCATTCCATTCATTTATGCGATACACTTTACCATTACGAGGAAGTATCCACATCTGATACATTGATGTAGTCCACATTATTATAAAAGCCAACATATAACCAAAACCACCTATAATTGTGAACCACGCAAATCCAGGGTATATAGATGTGATCCACCATGAAGATATATCTATAATTAAAAATCCAAATGGAATCGCGATGATGAAAGCTTTAAATTTTTCATTAAACCCTACAGCTAAAGAAAATATGTACCCGACAAAAATGAATATGAAGGCAATACCAAAAAGATGAATATGTGAAACTCTAGTTAGAGAATCTACCGATGCACCCATATCTGTTTTTGCCACTTCAGCTGTTTCTTCATACTCAGTAAACTCAGGTAATCCTGGTATTGAACTATGACACTGCACACAATTCGCTGCAAAAATTGGTTCGACTTTTTTCCAATGTTCTAAAGGTGCCCCTTCTCTTGCCCATTTGACTAATGTTGTTCTATCTTTATCACTCGCTTTATCTTTCATAGAACCATGTAACTTTACTTCTAATTTAGAAGACTTTCTATTACCATGATAGCTATAAACAACGTCATCAACTGATACACCTAATTTACCATCTGCCATACCATGTGTTAAAAGTATTTGAATCCCTGACATTATAAATCCCACTGCCATAACAAGTAAATAACCTGTAAATAGTGTTCTTACAGCAATACCTAAAGAAGGAAGATTCATTCGACTCATGACCATATTGTCCATTATGACCCTTTACTATACTTAATTTATTACATTTCTCCATAAAAATGAATGAGTATTCAGTATAGTAGGTAAAAAAACTTAAAATAAAATGAATAACTATTCATTTTATGAAAAATATTTATTTTTGTTTATTTTTGGAATAAGCTAAATGTGTATTATATTATTGTGTAGTACAAACAGAGCAGACATCAAATGTACGAAAAATAAACGTTGCTTCTTCTATACTTGATGAACCAATCATAGCTTCTATCGCTATGCCCTGTTCTTCTCTTGTAGAATGACTAAGGTTCCACTGAGTAGGTGTAATAATATCATAATTTGTAATGACACCATCTCTTACGGTTGTCTTATGTATGAGTGAGCCTCTTGCAGCTTCTACAATGCCTGTACCCTCAAACTCATTAAGTCTCACATCTGCATCCAATACACATGATGATTCATCTAATTTTAAGTTTTGGAGTAAATTTTTAGAGTAATCTAATAAAAGTGCTACTTCATGCATGCGTGCGAAGACTCGTGATAATACAGAATCTTTGTAGCGTTTATGTAAACTTTTTACTATGGGAGTCTTAGCAACCATACCTCTAGCCAGGGGTCCTACTTCATAAAATTTATCTTTATAGGTTACAGCCTTTGCAACAGTATCTTTTTGCTCATCTTCTCTCACGTAACGTGTATCAATATTTGTAACATTTGTAACAATAGACTTTCCTGGTTTAGAAAGTATACAGTCTCCAAAGACAATAAATCTGTCATGACTGTATCCTTTATCGCCCATATCATTAACAACCATAAGATGTAATAGTTTGCCAAAGTCACCTTGTATATGACCGAAGGAAGAGACAGATTCTATTGCTAAATAATCATCTATAGAAAGTCCAATCATCACCTCTTCAAAGAATTTAATACTTTCATCTACAAGACTTTGTGCTTGCATCACATCAAGATGCGTAGGATCACAGGTCACTCCACCTGGAACTGCGTAAGAAGAATGTGGCCATTGTCCTGCAAAGATAGCTAGTGCTTTAGTAATAGTAGAGGTAAGATATGTGGCCTTAATCGCATAGTTTTCTTCACTAACAACTCCTACATACTTTTCAAGCTGAGGAAGTATAGTCATATAAAGCCATTTAATATGGTTTTGTATGAGCTCACATGACAAGGTGAATTCTCGTATGTCATTTGCTTTAGAAGTAAGATTTACTCTTAACCCTGCATTTTCATATCCATTTTCTATGGCACGTACCGCAGCTAATAGATGTGCATGGTTACAGATACCACAGACCCGTGGTGTTATCACCAAAGCATCCCGTGCATCTTTACCTCTAAGTATTTCTTCTATACCACGGTAAAATCCAAAGTTTATCTTTACATCCTCTATCTTACCTTGGTTAAATGTGAAATCCAATTCCGCTTCACCTTCTATCTTTTCTATAAGTTTCTTAACAGTTACTTTATTCATTTGTCATAGTCCATAAGTCGTTCCGAGAAACGTTTTATTGTGAAACTCTTCGTTATCCCGGTAAGTGTCAGATATGCTCGTTTAGATACGCCTAGTGGCATCTTATTAGGTATCCCCATGTTAGTCTTTGTTTTAAAGAGTGAATCTTGTGGATAGTTAGGCTCAGTACAACCAAAGCACGGTGTCCCGACACGTGTTTTAGAACTTGTATCATTCCATAGTATCTTGTTACAACTTCCTCTTGTGTAAGGGCCTTGACATCCAGATTCATAAAAGAGACAACCTTCTTTAAGGCCAAAGTTTTTTGTATCAATCTTCCATTCAAAATACTCGTTACGCGTACACCCTGTATGTACTGTGTACCCATAAAGTTCTACTGGTCGATGTAAGTTATCAATGGGAATATCTTTCTTTCCTGATATCATTAAAAGAACATAAGAGAGCCACTTAGGATGTATTGGACAGCCAGGTAGCGATATAAGTTTAGAAGCATATGTATTATAACGCTTTGTCTTCTCTTCGGCATCAAAACAAAAACCGGAAATTGCATCAGGATTTTTTTGTTTAAATATTCCTCCGAAAGTTGCACAAGTACCCGCAGATATAATATGTTTCGCTTTACTTGCATACTTCTCTATAAGTGATGACACTTCCACACCACTTTTCAAAAATCCTTCTTCTTGAAATGAACCTTCAAGTATGAGTATATCACAAGGTACTATACCTGCTATAACATCTTCCATACTGGATGAGGTATCGAGTACTGGATGATGCACCAATTCAAAATGTGAAAGTATGAAAAAAAGATCTGGGTGGTTTAAAAAAGAGTGAGTGTTTCCATTACAAGTGATAGACTGTAGCCAAAGCAATTTAGGTTTGTTTTGGCTTATCATACCTTATGCCTTTAATGCATTATAGATGTTGTAAGAAATATCATCTATATATTCCTCTATGGGTTTAGGTAATACATCTTCTCCTTTGAGAAAAACCATTCCTCCTAAGTATCCCATAAATAGCCCAAAAGCAGAAAAAAAGTCTTGATTGCGCAACTCTCCAGAAGAAACAGAATCATCAAAGAAAATCATAATTTCAGTGATAAACCCAGAAACACAGACCATTCCCTCACAACCGTGATGAAATACTTCACGATTAGAAAGATATACACGTAGAAAATACTCTATCATTTCAGGCTTATCTTTCGCCATCATAAAATAAACTTCAACAATCTTCTCAATCTTTACTTTAGCACTCACATCCATCATATTAACTTTATGTATCTCTGCACCCAATGCTTGAGAAGTATACTTTATGATCTCCTGTGCTAAGATATCTTTGGATGAAAAATAATTATAGACATTCCCCACACTCATATGAAGTTTCGTAGCGATATCAGGAATGGTTGTCTTATGAAAACCATTTATAGAAAAAAGTTGTAATGCTGCCTGAATAATAGATTCTCGTTTTAATGCTTTCTTTTCTGCTATTTTCAAGAATTTCCTTTTTGTATCATTGAACGTATTCTAACATAAATTATTATACATTATAAATAAATCACTCATATTCAATATTAATTTCCATCTATCTACTTACCAAAAATTTCATTTTAAACCTAATAAATCTACCTAATAGTTATATCACGGCTCTTTTATAGAGTACACTTTTTTTAATTCTTTAGAGTGTACATTTTATTTATAAAATTATATTTGCCATTCTGAACGTGTCCGTTCAGAGATTCTTTTTGAACGAAACATGAAACCTACTTTGGGTGATAACAGTGGGTTTATAGTACGTGATCTAAGGGCCAGTTTTTTAGCTACTTAGGGACAGAATGATACCCTAGTCACAACAAAGGTATTAACACTTCAACGCTCATTTATAGTCTTATTGAAAGAGGTATGGAAAGAAGATGTGAAGATCTTTAGTATGGAAGTTGTTTTAGTCTATGTAGATGGAGGAAAACCCTATTGTATCCCCGAAGAATTCGAGGATACCTTTAAAGCATTTTAAGCTAAAAAAAGATTCGTAGCTGCAACTGAAAATGCAGATGCTCCTATATATCCAGCACCGAACATAAATGAAGATATAAGTTTAAGAAGTGGTTGAAACCTCCATTTTACCAGTAAAATAATAAGTGAACCGATCAACGATGGCAAAAATACATATGCCATGCTATATCCTAAGCCAAATCCATTTGGTATAAGAATTTGTGTTGAAATTAAAAAACCTATGATAAATACACCTATAACATACATTGCCATATATTTTATAGTACCATATTTTGATAAACTGTCATCTAAACTAAGTTCTTTTGTAAAAGCATCCTTGATATCAGAAAAATCAGAATCTTTTAATGACATTTCTTCAGCTATAAAGAAAACAATAATACTTCCAAAAAATCCTATACCTATTGCAATCACTAACATACCCATGTTGAATCCTTTTATTTATTATTTATGACACAATTTATTGTAACCAAAATAATATAATATTAGTTTTAATTATATAACTAGTTAAGAAAATATAGTAAATATGTAAAAAAGATATATTACTAGATAAAGAAAAGAAGGGGAAAATTGAAATAGAGATTAAAATCTCCTACCTTTTTAAAGGTAGGAAAAAGAAAGAAAACGTGGTGATGACTACTCAACCATCGCTTCAAGTTCTTCTTTAGATACTTTGTTGAAGTTTAGGTATTTATAGATATCATCACTCATTTCTGGCTTGATTTTATCTGAAACGATTGCTAAATACTCTTCAGCAGTTGGCAATTTACCTTTAAGTGCAACCACAGCAGCAAGCTCTGCAGACCCAAGGTATACTTGTGAACCTTTACCAAGTCTGTTATCAAAGTTTCTTGTAGATGTAGAGAATACCCATGCATTTTGCTTAACAGCTGCTTGGTTACCCATACATAGTGAGCATCCTGGAGGCTCGATACGTGCACCTGCCATCCCAAAGATAGAGTAGTAACCCTCTTCAGTCAATGTTTTCTCATCCATTTTAGTTGGAGGACAGATCCAAAGTCTAGTATCAACAGGACCTTCACCTCTAAGTACCTCTGCATTGGCTCTAAAGAGACCAATGTTTGTCATACAAGAACCAACGAATACTTCATCGATATCTGTTCTAAGACCTGCAGCATGTACTTCAGAAAGTGTTTTAACGTCATCTGGATCGTTTGGACAAGCTACAATTGGCTCTTTGATCTCAGACATGTTGATCTCAATCACTGCTGCATATTCTGCATCTGCATCTGCTTCAAGAAGCACAGGGTTTGCGATCCAGTCTCTCATTTTTTGTGCACGTCTCTCAAGTGTTGCTTTATCTTCATACCCTTGAGCGATAAGCTCTTCGATAAGTGCAATATTTGATTCAAGGTACTCAATGATCGGCTCTTTATCAAGCTTAACAGTACATGCTGCAGCAGAACGCTCAGCAGAAGCATCTGAAAGTTCAAATGCTTGTTCACACTTAAGTTGTTCAAGTCCCTCAATCTCAAGTACTCTACCAGAGAAGATATTTTTCTTACCAGCTTTTTCAACAGTCAAAAGACCATCTTTGATCGCCTGATAAGGAATAGCATTAACCATATCTCTAAGAGTAATACCTGGTTGCATTTCACCTGTAAATCTTACAAGTACAGATTCTGGCATAGTAAGTGGCATCATACCAGTTACAGCAGCAAAAGCAACAAGACCAGATCCTGCAGGGAAAGATATACCAATAGGGAATCTTGTGTGGCTATCTGCACCAGTTCCTACAGTATCAGGAAGACACATTCTGTTTAACCATGAGTGAATTACTCCGTCACCTGGTCTAAGTGTAAATCCTTTTCTCTCAGTCATGAAGTCTGGAAGTGTATGATGTAATTTGATATCAGCTGGTTTTGGATATGCTGATGTGTGACAGAATGACTGCAATACAAAGTCCGCACCAAAGCTAAGTGCTGCAAGGTCTTTTACTTCATCTCTTGTCATGGCACCTGTTGTATCTTGTGAACCAACTGTAGTACATACTGGCTCAGAGTAAACACCTGGTTTAACGCCATCCATACCAGCAGCTTTTCCTACCATTTTTTGTGCAAGTGTAAAGCCTTTACCATTATCTTCAGGCATAGCTGGAGTCATAAAGATATCTCCTGCATCCATACCTAAAGCCTCTCTAGCTTTAGCTGTAAGTCCTTTACCAATAATAAGTGGTACACGACCCCCTGCTCTCATCTCATCTGGAAGCGTGTTTGGCTCAAGTTCAAATTCTGAAACTACTTCACCATCTTTCTCTATAACACCTTCAAAAGGTTTAACAGTGATCACATCACCCGTCTCTAATTTATCTACTGGTGCTTGAATAGGTAAACATCCTGAGTCTTCCGCTGTATTAAAGAAGATTGGTGCAATAATACCACCAATTACAACACCGCCTGTTCTTTTACCTGGGATATAAGGAATATCTTCACCCATGTGCCATTGTACTGAGTTGATACCAGATTTTCTTGATGAACCTGTACCTACAACATCACCAACGTATACTAGTGGATTTCCTTTTGTTTTGAGTTCTATCATAGTATCTAATGGGTTATCCATTCTATTTACTAGGAATGAGTTTGCATGAAGAGGGACATCTGCTCTTGTAAATGCTTCTGAAGCAGGAGAAAGGTCATCAGTGTTTGTTTCTCCAGGGATTTTGTACACAGTAAGTTTGATCTCTTCTGCAATTGCTGGTTTATTATAGAACCACTCAGCATTAGCCCATGACTCTACAATTTCTTTAGCTAGAGCATGACCTTCGTCCATAAGTTTCTTCACATCATTGAACGAATCATAAACAAGAAGTGTATTTTTAAGTTGTGTTGCTGCTGACTGAGCAACTGCAGCATCAGATGATGTAAGTGCATCAACAAGAGGTGCAACGTTAAATCCACCTAACATTGTTCCTAAAAGTTCAGTAGCTTTTACTGCATCAATTTCTGTACAAGTTACGTTACCTTGCACAATATCATTTAAAAATGCTGCTTTAATGTACGCTGCATCATCCACACCTGCTGGAACTTTGTTTTCAAATAATTCCATCGCGTATGCTGCATCATCAATGCTAGATGCTTTAAGTAGTTCTACAAGCTCTGCAGTTTGATCTGCTGTAAGAGCAAGTGGTGGTACACCTAACTCAGCACGTTCAGCTGTGTGAGCTTTATATTCTTCTAATAAGGCCATAATGGTCTCCTGTTTATAGTATTTGTATGCAGATATTAGCAGAAAATGGTTTTAATACAAATATTATAAGTTGAAGGTATAAAATAGATAATTTATTTGTATCGGATAGTTACAAATAAAGCATCAAATTCATTTTAAAAAAGGGACTTTTCCATAAATAACAGGAAATTAGACTATTTCCCTGTTACCTTTTGCGTTCGGTGCACTTAATACACCCATCGCTTCAAGCTGTTCTATTATGTTTGCGGAACGGTTGTAGCCTATCTGCAGTTTACGCTGTAGATATGAAATAGATGTTTTATTGTCAGACAAGACCACTGATTTGGCTTCTTCATAAAGAGGGTCAAGATCTATATCTCCGTCCTCTCCTTCACTGGCTGTAACTCCACCCGCGACAAGATAACTTTCATCATACTCAGGTACACGTTGTGCTTTAAGGAACTCAACGATCTCTTCTATCTCTTCTTCTTTATTCCATGGTGCATGTAAACGTACAAGCCCTGTTGCCCCAGGAGGAGTAAACAGAGCATCACCACGACCAAGTAAACTCTCTGCTCCCATTGCATCTAAGATCACTTTAGAATCTATACGTTGCCCTACACGATAACTCAACCTAGAAGGAAGATTGGCTTTGATAAGTCCTGTCACAACATCCACACTTGGTCTTTGGGTTGCGACTATAAGGTGTATACCACTGGCTCTTGCCATCTGCGCAAGTCTCGCAATAGAATACTCTACCTCTTTACCACCATTCATCATAAGATCAGCCAGCTCATCTATCACAACAACGATGAAAGGAAAAGGATCTGCCGAACCGTCAGCTTTTACTTTTTCATTATAATTATCTATATTTTTTGTGCGGTTCTCTGCCATAAGTTTATAACGACGTTCCATTTCTGCTACCATGTTTGAAAGTGCTGCAATAGCTTTTTTAGGTTCAGTGATCACAGGTGTGATCAAGTGCGGAATATCATTATAGATGGAAAACTCCAACATTTTAGGGTCAATGAGCATTAGCTTCAACTGGTCAGGATCGTTTCTGTAAAGCAAAGAGAGGATCATCGCATTGATACCTACTGATTTACCAGACCCTGTAGTTCCAGCTATAAGCAAATGCGGCAGTTTTTTAATATCTGTAATGAATGGCTTACCGACGATATCTTTACCTAATGCCACCGTCAATGGGGAGCTTGAATTTTGGAATAGATCACTCTCAAGTATCTCACGAAGGTAAATGGTATCTATGTTTTCATTAGGTATCTCTATACCTACGACATCGCGCCCTGGTATAGGTGCCTGTATACGGATCGTTTCTGCTGCAAGCGCCATGGCAAGATCATCTTGTAAATTTAAAATCTTAGAGACTTTGACATTCGGTGCAGGTTTAAACTCAAATGTTGTAACCAGTGGACCGCTGTATGTACGTACGACATCACCATCAACATTAAACTGTTGTAGTTTTGCCAATAGTTCTTCTATCTTTCTATCTACCTCTGCCTCATTTACTTTTTTCGTTGTCTTAGGTGCTTTTTGTAAAAAATCAAGTTTAGGCAATTTAAAATTTTTAGGTTTTACGACAGTACCTTTATCGATCTGTTCCATCAATTTAGAGTTTTCTTCAAGCTCATTGACAATCTCTACATTTGGATTGTGTTTAGTATTCTGTTCTTGCGTAGTGCTTAGTTCCATTTCATGTTCAAGCTCTAATATCTCATTTAATACAGGATCTTCTACTTCATCAAGCCCTTGAACTTTTTCTATTTCATGCTGTTTTAAAGCCTTTAAAGCAGCTGCTTTCCTTTTGGCAACTGCTTTTTTGGGTTTATCTTTCACAACATCCAAAACAGGCATCATCTCATCTTCAAGAGAAGGTGAAGAAAAAGGATTTGTAAAAATTTTTTTCAACACTTTTCCAAGCATAGAAAATGTACTACTCAACCAAGAAAAAGAGAGTGAAACCTTAGGTGCTTTCATCTTAAATCCGGAGAACCTGAAATCATCATCTATGATGAATACTAATGAGAGTGCCATAATCATCAGCCAGAACAACCAGAGTCCAGCTTTTCCGATGAGAGGGTATAAAAACTCTACTATCTGTGTACCTATGAAGCCTCTGTCCTGTGCTTCCAATACCAAAGCGCTAAAGAGTATAAGTGCAATGAAAAAGAGTAACCATCCCAAATAAAAATCAATATTTTTTCTCACACGAGCATCAGTATAAAGTTTATAAAGCGGATAGAATAAAACAAAAATATTGATATATGCAAGATGTCCAAATAAATAGAGATTGGTATCTCCTATTTTTTTCCCGATATCACCCACCAATGCGGTTTCATGGAAGATGGTAGAAAATGCAGCATAAATAAAAAGTATAGCCGTAATAATAATTGTAATTTTCAATTTCATTCCTAAATTAATATTAAATAATGAAGATATTATAACAAATTAAAATAAGTCACCTATGAAAATGTGTCAAAATGTCATATTTACCCACATATACGAGCTAAATACGTCGAGAAGTATACTATTTACTGGAAATCTCATAATGAAACTGAACTCTATCTAATACGATTTTTAAAGCCTGTATTGATACGTAATCGTAGTCCTAGGTAATACACATGCGTTATCGCTTTTTTGAGCAAATAGGCAACATACCCTTTCACTTTAATATACTTAAACATTTCACCTACCGCATATTTCCCACCCAATGCGATAAAGATACCCTGAACATCAGCATCAAATGCTTGAGACTTTACTCCATCTATTTTATGTCGTATTGTTTTTGCCACATACTCTGCACTTTTTTCGGCAATTTGTGCTGTTGGAGGCAAAGCGTTACCTTTTGCATCTTTTATCTCGACACAATCGCCTATAGCAAATACATCTTTTTGACCTTGAACATTGAGCCCGGGGGTCGTGATGAGTTGATTGATACCATTTTTCTCACTCTCAATCGTGTCATTTAGTGCTGACGCTTTGATACCACCCGTAAAGATCATGAAATTATAGGGCAGTTTTTCACCATTTTTAAAATGTATATATGATGTGTCAACATTGTTTATAAAGGCGCCTGTGAGGATCTTTACACCCAGTTCTTCTAACCTTTTTCTAGTATTCTCAATACTGTATTGTCCCATGCCGGGAAGAATGGTTTCACTTGCATCGATAAGATATATATGTATCTCTTTTGCTGTATCTCCAATAGTTTTACTGTAGTTATCCAAAACATAAGCCATTTCTGCTGCAACTTCTACTCCACTAAGTCCTGCTCCTCCGATAGCAATGTTAAGTTCACCTTCGTTGGAGCCCTCATCATTTTGTAGCTTTTTATATATAAGGTTCTCAAACTCTATTCTAAAGTTATGTGCTCTTTGTAAATTTTTTACACCATAACTGTTCTCTCTTAACCCCTCTATAAATGAAAAAAAGTGTGTTTTTGCACCTGTAGCAATGATGAGATAATCATAAAACAGATCTGTACCATTTAAATGTACGCTCTTTTCTTCAAAGTTGATGGAAGTAGCCTCTCCATGAATGAACTTGACGTTGCCTTTAAATCCCTCACACCAACTCTTCAGATCGATAGCAACATCATGTATATCAAATCGACCTGCAATATAACCATAAGCCTCGGTTTGTAAGTAGTGATAGGGGTTTTTATCAATCAGCGTAACAGCTACATCTTTATACTCAGATAATGTCTCTATAGCGCGTAGTCCACCATACCCTCCGCCAATCACCAATACTTTTTTCATCAATATCTATCTCCATAAGTTGCTTTGAAATCCATTTTACACAGTTAATATAAATAAATGGTTTGATCAGACTATTATGTATGCATATTTTATGCGATTATATTCGTAATGTACTAACCCTTCTTTAAGCACTTAATATGTAAAATCCCTTCTACATTTTATAATGTACGCCGCAGTGATGGAACTGGTAGACTTGGTAGACTCAAAATCTTCTGCTTTCGGGCGTGTCGGTTCGAATCCGACCTGCGGTACCACCTTAATTTTAATCCCCCCTCAAAAAACACACAAAGATTCATAGTTAGTCTTTTTGATAGAAACTGATTAATGCCTTTGTTAATTTTTTCGCAGATTTTTCATCTGTAACCTCTCCAAAAAATGCCTGTAGCGTCCATCGTAAGTCTTTCATATAAAATTGATAGGTCATAAATCCTCTTGTAGCAATATTTGGATCGATATTCTTTGGAGGTGTATCAAGTATAGATTGCTTGAAGTTTTTGTTGGCAAAAAGAAGTACTGCTGCCTCTTCTTGAGTATTTACCTGGTCAAGAAGGTCATATATACCTTCAGCTTCAAACTGTGCAGAATAACGTGCATAAACTTCTTCATCGATTTTCATATGATACTTCCCCTCTATTGGCAATATAAAAGTCCCAGATTTTATCGAAAAGTATAACATCGTTTTTCTTTATAGCAGAATCCTCATCATTACGAAGTAGGTTTAACCTTTCGATTATTTTGTTTTTTTACAAAAATTGTATTTATCCCCCTCTGATTTTGCCTACCTTAACATTCTGTTTTTACAGCGTTTTTGAAGCTGTAGTAATATACAATGTTGCCGTCTTTTTAGTTTAATGCGGGCGTAGCTCAGTGGCTAGAGTTCCTGCCTTCCAAGCAGGCTGTCGAGGGTTCGAATCCCTTCGCCCGCTCCACTTTAACAAGACATTTTACACACATTATGGATGCGCGGGCGTAGCTCAGCGGTAGAGCATAACCTTGCCAAGGTTGGGGTCGACGGTTCGAACCCGTTCGCCCGCTCCATAAACATTAAATCTTCAAATCAAATCCCAAACTCTTAATTTCTTTTGCTATAATCCTACTTATAAAAAATAAGGCATATTATGAAACTCGTCGTGGCAATTACCGGTGCTAGTGGTGTTCAGTTGGGGAAGAAGTTTGTTGACTACTTACCCTCTCACGTCGAAGCGCATGTAGTCGTTTCAAATAATGCCCTTACAGTAGAATCTTTTGAAAATAAAAAAGTGACTTTGCATTCGAGTGAAAATATCGCAGCATCTATCTCTTCAGGTTCATTTAGAGTAGATGCAACGGCTATCATTCCTTGCAGTATGAATACTCTGGCGAAAGTGGCCTGTGGCATCAGTGATAACCTGACTACACGTGTCGCTGCGGTGGCAATGAAAGAGCAAAAAAAGCTGCTTCTTGCTCCCAGAGAGTTACCATTTTCTTCCATAGCATTGGAGAACATGCATAAGTTAGCCACTTTGGGAGTCATCATCGCACCGCCTGTGATGGGTTACTACTCTGAATCATCTTCATTAGATGATATGGAAAAGTTTATCATTGGCAAGTGGTATGATGTGTTGGGCATCGAAAATAATCTTTATGAAAGATGGAGTTAATATGAGTGATATCAGAAAAGCTATATATCCGGGAACTTTTGACCCTATCACAAATGGACATTTAGACATCATCACACGTGCCTGTCATATGTTTGATGAAATTATCGTTGCAGTAGCAGACTCTGAAGCCAAAAAACCAATGTTTAGTTTAGATCAACGTATAGAGATGGTCAAAGTAGCTACCAAAGATTTTCCTAAAATAAAAGTCATAGGATTCCAAGGTCTACTTGTAGATCTTTCAGATGAATTAGATGCAAATATCCTCGTAAGAGGTCTTAGAGCGGTAAGTGACTTCGAATATGAACTTCAAATGGGTTATGCCAATGCTTCACTCAAAAAAGAGTTAGAGACCGTTTATCTTATGCCAACTTTGGAACATGCCTTTGTGAGTTCTTCTGTGGTTCGTTCAATTTTAGAATTTAATGGAAAAATAGACCATCTTGTCCCAGATGAAGCACTAAAACTGATAAAGAGTACACGCTAATGTATATACTTTTTGAAGGCATAGATACCTGTGGAAAGAGTACACAGATCGATCTCATTTCACAAAAACACCCTGAGATCATCATCACCCATGAACCAGGAGGCACACCTTTTGGGAAAAAAGCCAGAAAGATACTTCTTTCTGATTCATTGGCTTCCAAGCGTGCAGAACTTCTGCTTTTTTTGGCTGACAGAGCAGAACATTACCAGGAAGTCATTTCTCCAAATAAGGACAAGGTCATCATATCTGACAGAGGATTCCTTTCTGGTATCGGGTATGCTCTCGCCAATGATGACTTTGATTTTGAGGAACTTGTAAGCCTGAATAGATTTGCACTTGAAGGGCATTTTCCAGACAAGGTCATCTTGTTTTTAACCGATATGAAGACTTTGGAAGAACGTACTTCTGTTAAATGTCTAGATGGCATTGAGCTTAGAGGCTTAGAGTATCTTCTCACAGTACAAGAGCATATGAAACAAAGTATACTCAAGCTTGGTATTCCCCATCTTTTTGTAGATGCGACAGAAGATATAGAAACGATACACACACATATAACAGACTATTTAAGGAACACACTATGATCAACCCACTTAGAGGCATGAAAGACCTTACTTTTGACGAGAGCCAACGCTTTGTACACATTGTAACCACTGCCATAGGTGTAGCAAAAAAGTATGGATACAGTTACATTGAAACGCCTATACTTGAAGAGACTGCTCTGTTTAAACGTTCTGTAGGTGACAGCAGTGACATCGTCAGTAAAGAGATGTACCAGTTTGAAGACAAAGGCGGTAATGATGTCTGTATGCGTCCGGAAGGTACGGCAGGTGTAGTTCGTGCTTTTGTTTCTGCCAAACTTGATCGTCAACCTGTCAAACAGAAATTTTACTACTATGGACCTATGTTCCGTTATGAAAGACCTCAGAAGGGTCGTTTGAGAGAATTTCACCAGTTTGGTTGTGAAAGTTTTGGTGAAGGTTCTGTCTATGAAGACTTTACCATTATTACTATGATAAGCCAGATCTTCTCCGAATTAGGAGTAGGCTTTGATCTAAAGATAAACTCACTTGGGTGTAAGGTATGTATGCCAAAATACAAAGAAAATCTTGTAGGCTCTTTAACTGCTATCAAAGATGAACTTTGTGAAGATTGTAACCGTCGAATTGGTACAAATCCTATACGTGTACTTGATTGTAAAAATGGAAAGTGCCAATCACTCTTGGTAGAGTCACCAAAACTCATCGATTACCTTTGTATAGAGTGTGATCCAGACTTCAACAAACTCACTGCCCTACTTGACAAAGCAGGTATAAATTACGAAGTAGACACAAACCTGGTACGTGGACTGGACTACTACGGAAAGACAGCCTTTGAGTTCGTTAGTAACGAGATAGGTGCACAAAGTGCCATCGCAGGCGGTGGACGCTACGACAGGCTTGTAGAATTTCTAGATGGTAAACCTACACCAGCTGTAGGCTTTGCCATAGGTATAGAACGTATCATGGAACTTGTACAAATGCCAGAAGTAAACAAAGAGGGTATCTACCTTGGTGCTATGACTGAAGAAGCTGTAGAAGCCCTCTTCCCTATAGCAACTGCTAAACGTAAAGAGACAAAAGTAACCTTGGAGTACGATTCAAAAGGTTTCAAAAGTCACATGAAAGGAGCAGATAAGGTCAATGCACGCTATTGTGTTCTCATAGGAGAAGATGAACTGAAAAATGGCACTGTCTGGGTCAAAGACTTGGAGAGTAAAGAAGAGCGTACAGTTTTACTTGGGGAGTTTTAAAAAATCCTCTCTAACGTAACCATGCTACCAAATCTCTACTCAACTTCGTTACTGCTACATTTGTAGCAGTAACGTAGCCTTTTGCATCAGTTGTTGGTGTGGATTCTTTGTAGCTAAACCTTTTACTTTTTACCAGGTTCCCTGTCTCTGTACTTATGAGATTGAACTGTATAGATACAACAGCATGTGACTCTGCTTCTCGAACTCTATGATAAAAAGCAAATATAGTACTTTCTAATCTATAATCTTCTTTAGCCGTTGATGTATCAGATAATACTACATTAAAAAGCTTACTTCCATCTAAAACCTCTATAAATGTACCTTGCAGAATTTTACTCATATTGTTCGACCACTCAGAGTTTTGATAATTACCGCTATCAATACTGCTGTATGAGAAGTTCATTTTTTGTGATATGTGATCTTTTAAACTCTGCGGGTATGTGATTTTAATACTTTTGCTTTTATAGTTACTACTATGTACTGTACTCACAGGAGCGATATCTAAACTATAGACTTTGAGTGCCGGTTCTTTTGTACATCCTAATAACCCTATAAGTATGATAATTAATGCTAAGTACTTATTTCTTGTCATTCCCCTGGTCCTTTCATTGATTTTCTGGACTTGAACAGAAGATCACTTGGATTATTTTCTATACTTCGTGACATATCATTCAGCTGACCTAAAAGTATATCTATATCTACAAGCATTGGTTCAAAGATCTTTTTGAAATTATAATCTCCTCTCTCTATACTCTTTTCTACTTTGAGTGTAACACGATTAAAATTCTTACTAGTTTCCATTAACTTCTCTACTGTAGGGACAGTGACTTCTTTAATTTCTGCAAAATCTTTTTGCATTTGTTTGAAATCTGTAATAGCTTCTGTCAATCTTTTGTTTATGTTCGCCATAGAAACCCTGAACTCATCAAGAGTAACAATGACCTTATCTTCCAACTCTTCGCTTTTTGCTGTTACTCTCTCAGTGTTATCAAGGATATTTCCTATCGTTTCAATATTGTGATCTGAAAGGAGCTTTTGACTCTGCAGTAAAAGATCTTCTATTTTTCCACTCGCTCCACCAATGTCACCTGTTAATTTCGTCAGGAAGGAGGGTTTTGTCTTAATAATTGGAATATGATCTTTTGTAGGTAATAAAGTTTTAGCTTCGTTTGTGCCCCCATCTATCTCTATAGATAAGAGTCCTGTCACACCAAACATTGCTGTATGTGCTACCATATCTTCTTTGATAGGTATGCCCTTTTTTATTTTTACAAATACTTCAACCATTTCTATATTTTGAGGATTAATTTGTATTTTACTTACGCTACCAATATCTACACCACGTAATTTTACATTAGAATCTATAGAAAGCCCTGCAACAGAGTCATACATTTCAAGTTTGTAGGTATCAAATTCTTCTTGTAGATCATACTTGGCAAGCCAAAAAGCAAACCAAACCATACCGGCTCCAAAAAATAATACGAATATACCTACAATAGTATAATTGACTCTGCTATACATCTTTCACCTTATCCTTAAACCTCTCTTTTGTATACTCATTCTTAAAGAATTCTTCTACAAAGGGATGTTGTGATTGTAACACATTTTCTAATGACCCTTGTGCTACCACATGTTTATCTGCCAAAACTGCCATCCTATCTACGATACTGAAAATACTATCTAAATCATGCGTGATCATCACAACAGTGATACCTAACAAGTCACGCAACTCCACAATAAGTGCATCAAAATTTCGTGCACCTATAGGATCTAATCCTGATGTAGGTTCATCCAGGAAAAGTAATTTCGGCTCCATCGCCAATGCCCTTGCAAGTGCAGCACGTTTCACCATCCCTCCACTGAGTTCAGAAGGGTATAGTGCTCCTACATGCGGTTCCAATCCTACAAGCGCCAATTTGGATTGCACCAATTTATCTCTCATTACTTTAGTTATATTGGTATATTCTTTGAGTTGTACTTCTATATTTTCTGCAATCGTCAAAGAAGAGTAAAGTGCTCCAAACTGGAAAAGCACACCCCAGTCACTGCGTAAGACCTGTGCGTCTTTGAAGCCTATACGGCTTAAGGATTTACCCAAAACGGTTATTTCCCCTGCACTAGGCTCCATGAGCATAATCATCTCTTTCATAAGTACAGATTTTCCTGAACCACTTTCCCCTAAAATACCATAGATCTCATTTTCATCGATATGAAGATTAATTCCATCATGAATAGTTCTTTCACCAAACTTTGTCACAACATCTTCTACTTTAATGACTGTTTTCATAGTCCAAGCTCCGTAAAAATTACTGAGAAAAGTGCATCAAAAGCGATCACTAAAAAGATGGAATTGACTACTGATGCTGTGGTATGAAGCCCAACACTTTCTGTACTATAAGAGACCTGGAATCCTCTAAAACACCCTACCGCTGCGATAAGAAATGCAAAGACCGGACCCTTCATCATACCAAGCAAATAGTGTTTCACTTCTAAAACTTCATAGAGTCTTTCTGTAAACAATGTCATAGAAATACCCAATTGCATACTGGCTGCGACCATACCACCTAAAATACCAATGAGATCAGCAAAGAAGATCAACAATGGAAGTGCTACCATTAAAGCAAATATACGGGGGAGTACCAAAAAAGTATAAGGATCAAAACCCATAGTACGCATGGCAGCTATCTCTTCAGTAATTTTCATAGCCCCTATTTCAGCAGTATACGCAGACCCACTGCGTCCTGCAATGACAATAGCCGTTATCATAGGTCCCAACTCTCTGGTAATGGATATCGCTACCGTATCTACAATGAAAATATCTGCGCCAAATTTGGCTAACTGAACAGACCCCTGATAGGAGATAACCATCCCCACTAAAAATGATGTTAGTGCTATGATAATTATTGCATTAAACCCTGATTGGTGAATATGGTATATGGTTTCTTTAAAACGTATATCTTTAGGTTTCACAAATGTATGAAACATTGCATAAAAAAGATGTCCGATAAACGTAATGAAACTCTTAACATCTTCATAGATCTCAAGGGTGCTTTTACCCAAATTTTCGAGAATACTTTTCTTTCTAGGAGCTTCAATCTCTTGGATATTGCTATTGAGAAGGTTATACATGTCTTTTTGATTTTCAGTATAACCTACTACTTCTATCTCAGTTTCTTTTTGAAATCGTTTAAAATATTCTATAAAAATCAGTACGCCTGCACTGTCAAATTCACTGATTCCAGAAACATCCCAAACAATCTTTTTATCATGAGGAATATTGAGTAGCTTATTCTCTATTTCAAACACACTGTTAAGTGTCCACTCTCCTGTAGAGATAAGCTTAAGATGATGCTGATCTGCCTCATACGTTAAAAACTGCTTCTTCATAAAAACCATTATAGGTAAGATTAGATTAAGTTTGGCTATAATTTCCATAATATATAAAGAGGTGTAACACATGAAAAACTTTGGATTAAATATTTGGGGTGAAAATAACTTTATCATAAATAAAGATACTATCAATATCAATTATGGCAAGCAACCCTCTTTGCTTGAGCTTACACAAGAAATTCGTGAAAAAGGATATAAAGGTCCTCTTTTACTACGTTTTCCACATCTCATAGAAAAACAGATCTCTACCCTTTTCAAGACTTTTGACAATGCTAAGAAAGAATTTAACTATCAAGGAAATTTTCAGGCTGTTTTTCCTCTTAAGGTCAATCAATTTCCAAACTTTGTACATGCTCTTATGGATGTCTCTAAAAAATACAACTATGGACTTGAAGCAGGAAGTAAAGCTGAACTTATCATAGCTATGACGAAAACGCCTCTGGGTGCACCTATCACAGTAAATGGTTTTAAAGATAAAGAGATGATATCACTCTGTTTTATTGCAGCGAAAATGGGACACAATATCACTGTTACCATAGAAGGTCTTGGAGAACTCGAGACTATTGTAGAGGTCAACCACGAATTCAATGAGGATGCAGTAACTCCTATCGCACCTAAAATAGGAGTACGTATACGTCTTCACAGTTCAGGCATAGGAATTTGGGCAAAAAGCGGTGGATACGGTTCTAAATTTGGACTCACCTCTACAGAGCTTCTAGAAGCTTATGAGATAATGCAAAAAAATTCACTTTTAGACCACCTTTGGATGATCCATTTTCACATAGGGTCACAGATGGGTGATATCGCTCCACTTAAAAAAGCATTGAGAGAAGCTGGACATATTTATGCTGACCTTAAAAAACGTGGTGCTGATGCACTCGGAGCTATCAACATCGGTGGAGGTCTCGCCGTAGAGTATAGCCAACACGAAGATAAACAAGAGAGAAACTATTCTCTCAGAGAATTTGCCAATGATGTAGTTTTCCTTATGCAAGATATTGCAAAAAGCAAAAATGTTGCAGAACCAGATATCTTTACCGAGTCAGGACGTTATATCGCAGCTTCGCACTCAGTACTTGTCGCACCTGTACTTGAACTTTTTTCTCAGGAGTATACAGAGAAAGGTCTACGTCTTAAAGAAGTCAATCCTCCTCTTATACAAGAACTTTATGATCTTTACAACTCTTTAAGTCGTGAACGTGCGAGAGAGTACCTGCATGATGCTCTTGATCATATGGAAAGCCTCCTTACACTCTTTGATCTAGGCTATATTGATCTTGAAGACCGTTCAAATACAGAGATATTGGTGAATCTCATTATTAAAAAAGCTATTGCATTGCTCAAAAATGAAGATAGCGATGAACTCAAAAAACTACAGGATCGTATACAGGAGAAATATCTTGTGAATTTCTCAGCGTTCCAGTCATTACCTGACTTTTGGGGCTTGGGACAGCAATTTCCTATCATGCCTTTAGACCATCTTGATATCAAACCGACCAACCCGGCAAGTATCTGGGATATCACCTGTGACAGTGATGGAGAAATAGGTTTTAATCGTGACTTTCCACTTTATTTACATGATATCGATGTTGATACAGAAGAGTATTTTTTAGCTTTCTTTCTTACCGGAGCATATCAAGAAGTATTGGGAATGAAACATAACCTTTTTACGCATCCTACTGAAGCAGTTATCACTTTTGATGAAGAAGGAAATCATAGTATAGATGATCTCATCGAGGCACAAAACATAATGGATGTTTTAGATGATTTAGATTATGATACCTATCTCATCGATAAATCACTTAAATATAGAATAGAAGAATCTAAACATCTAAACAATGAAGAAAAACGTGAACTTTTAGGTAAACTTTACCTTTATTTAAGTGAAAATAGCTATCTTAAGACTATTCAAGCCATTGACGAGGAGTGTTAGAAGTGAACCCATTTAGTCTTATCAAAGAAGATTTTCTTAATGTAAAAAGGAATGATCCTGCCCTGCACTCTACCTTTGAACTCTTTTTTAATTACCCTGGGCTATGGGCACTTCTATTTCATCGTTTGGCACATTCGCTTTACAAAAAAGGACTTAGGTTCCTTCCACGACTCATCTCTGCCATCGGGCAATTTTTAACAGTGATAGATATACATCCTGCTGCAACCATTGGTCGCAGAGTTTTCATTGACCATGGAGTTGGAGTTGTTATCGGTGAAACCGCAATCATCGGTGATGATGTGATTATTTATCAGCAAGTAACATTGGGCGGTGTGAGTACAAGTAAAGGGAAAAGACACCCGACCCTTGAAAACAACGTTGTTATAGGTGCAGGAGCTAAAATACTTGGAAACATTACTATCGGCGAAAACTCAAAAGTAGGTGCTAACTCTGTTGTGGTTAAAAATGTACCTCCCGACTCAACTGCCGTAGGTGTACCTGCACGCGTTCTCAAACGAGGATTTGATAAAACACCACTTAGTCATAATAAACTCCCGGATGTGAACAAAGAGATATTTGAATATCTTCTCAAACGTCTTGCTATTGTTGAAACTGCTGTTGAGACTGGTGACCATAAGCACATTAAAGAAAAAGACCATGAACTTGAAGAGCTTTATGACAACTTTATTCACTCTATGGATTAAAAAGATTTGTTGCTTTTTTTAACGGATTTTTTGATACAATTATACAATTTATAATCAAAGGTTTTAACATGCTTTCAGATCGTATCCAAACACTATCTCCATCACTTACTATAGCCATCTCTTCACTTGCGCGTGATTTAAAAGCACAAGGAAAAGATATTCTTTCTTTCTCAGCTGGAGAACCAGACTTTGGAACTCCACAACGCATTAAAGATGAAGCGATTAAAGCTATCAACGATGGTTTTACCCAGTACACTGCTGTACCAGGTATACCAGAGCTTCTGGAAGCTGTAGCAGCAAAACTAAAAAGAGACAATGGTCTGGACTACGCTCCTTCGGATATCATTGTAAGTAATGGTGCAAAACAATCTCTCTTTAACCTTTTTCAAGCTGTACTTAATGAAGGTGATGAAGTTATCATCCCTGCACCATATTGGGTAACATATCCAGAGTTAGTGAAATATGCTAGTGCCGTACCGGTTATTATAGAAACAAATGAAATAAGTGGATTTAAGATCACGGCAGAACAACTCAAGGCTGCCATCACACCTAAAACAAAAATGATCATTCTTACATCACCATCTAACCCTACTGGTTCTGTTTATTCAGAATCTGAACTTCGTTCACTAGCAACAGTACTAGAAGGTACAGATATCATTGTAGCAAGTGATGAAATGTATGAGAAACTTGTCTATGACATAGATTTTGTAGCTGCTGCAAGCATCTCTGAAGATATGTATCAAAGAACGGTAACGATCAATGGTCTCAGTAAGTCTGTAGCGATGACAGGATGGCGTTTTGGGTACTTGGCTACTCCAAATAAAGCATTGATTGCTGCAATGAACAAACTTCAGAGTCAAAGTACATCAAACATCAACTCTATCACGCAAAAAGCAGCCATTCCAGCACTGCTTGGTGAAGTCGATACAGAGATCGAACAAATGAGAAGAGCTTTTGAAGGTAGAGCAGAAGAAGCAGTTAAACTATTTAACGACATTAACGGTCTTTCTGTACTTAAACCACAGGGTGCATTTTACCTCTTTGTAAATATCAAAGATATATCAAATGACTCTATAGAATTCTGTAAAGAGTTACTTCAAGCTACTGGTGTTGCTGTAGTTCCTGGTATAGGTTTTGGATCTGAAGGGTATTTTAGATTTTCATTTGCTACAGATATTACAACGATCCGTGAAGGTATCAGACGTATCGAAAAGTTTGTACAGAGTAAAAAGTAAAATGCCTTTTGCCTTTTAGACCAAGATACTTGCTTGGTCTAAATTAACTTTGAACTACTTTTTCTTCTTTGTCATATTTTCCATAACAAACCATACAGTACCAATAATAGTAAATAAGATCACAGGTGCTATCCATGGATTTATTTTAATATATTCAAACACTGCGATGATAAACTCACTTGAATAATACGCACTCAATCCGATCGTCAATACAAACACAATGGATGCAAATATATTATAAAATGCAAACTTTTTAAAGTCGTACTTCGCAAGTGCCATAGAGAGTGGTACAAGGGTTTTAATACCATAGAGGAACTTCTGTATAAATATAGCCAGTATTCCGTACTTACGCATGATAAGTGTAGCAAGGGCTATTTTACGTTTATGTTTTGCAAAATAAGGCTGAATTTCTTTTTTCTGGTATTTCCCTAGATAAAAAAGAAAGATATCACCTAGAAAATTAGACACTGTAGCTACAGCTAAAGCAGTAGTCAGGTCCATTTTTCCCATGAAAGAGAATACACCTGCTGCTGCCACGATGAACAGCGAACCACCAAAGGCAAAAAATGCTACAGCTAAGTAACCCCAAGTCTCTAAAGAAGCAAAATCCATAAAAAATCCTAAATAGTTTATTAAAGAATCATACCCAAAATAAGTTATAATCCTTCTCATGATTGAAACACTAATGAGTATACTATTTGTCTATGTCTTTATACTTTTAGGCTACATGGCTAAACGTATCTTCTCTGAAGATATGAATACAAAAACACTTACACTGATGTCTGTCTATTTTCTACAACCTTTTGTCACTATATGGGGCTTCAGTACAGCCAAATTACACAGTGAACACCTTTACGTCCCATTCATCTACCTTGCCATCATCTTAGTGCTTCTCATACCGACCATCATCCTAGGCAAGATGATCTTTAACGATCCAAAAGAAAGAGCCATCTTTTCTATAGCAGGATTTGTAGGAAATACAGGAAACATTGGTATTCCTCTGGGTATTGCTCTCTTTGGAGAAGCATCTGTTATCTATACTACTCTTATCAATATAGCAAATATATTTGTCGTCTACATTATTGGTGTCTACATATATTCACGGGGTTCATTCAGTATTAAAGATTCACTCTTTAACATTGTGAAGATCCCTATTATTCCTGCCTCTGTTATCGCTATATATATTAATATATACGATATACCTCTAAGTGCACAGATTCAAGAGTTTTTCAAAATGGGTGCCTACGCAGGTATCGTCTTACAGCTCTTTTTACTGGGAACATTCTTACAAGGCATACGCATCAAAGAGCTACACCCAAAACTCTTTATAGGTACGATCAGCCAAAAGTTTGTCATCGTCCCTTTGGCTACAGCTGTCATACTCTCTTTTACGCATCTGCCACTTTTTGTACAAGGTATCATCTTTATGGAAATGATGGTACCTTTGGCTGTTGCCAATATTAACCTTGCTTCGCTATATAATTGTAAACCCAAAGATGTGACTTCTCTTATATTATTGAGTACACTTTTATTTATGCCTTTACTGTTTGGCCTAAGTTATGTTATAAATCACTACTATTTGTGATAAAATAACCCTATAATTTTCAGAGGAGTCACTATGTCTAAAAAAACCCTTATTATTGGTGCTGGCGGTGTCGGAAATGTTGTTGCTTTTAAGTGTGCAATGAATGCTGATACTTTTGGAGAGATCACGTTAGCAAGCCGTACTATCAGTAAATGCGATGCCATCGCTGCAAATGTAAAAGAGAAAACAGGCGTCCAGATACACACACGAGCAGTGGATGCAGATTCCATACCTGAACTTAAAGAACTCATTGCTGCTACGGGTGCAAGTATTGTCATCAATGTGGCACTTCCTTACCAGGATCTTACCATCATGGATGCCTGTGAGGAGATGCAGGTTGATTACCTCGATACAGCAAACTACGAACACCCTGACACTGCAAAATTTGAGTACAAAGAACAGTGGGCTAGAGATGAAGAGTTTAGAAAAGCGAATATCATGGGTTTACTGGGTAGCGGTTTTGACCCTGGAGCCACCAACGTATTTTGTGCCTATGCGCAAAAACACTATTTCGATGAGATACATACCATAGACATTCTTGACTGTAATGCAGGGGACCATGGGTATCCTTTTGCAACCAATTTCAACCCTGAGATCAATCTTCGTGAAGTTTCAGCAAAGGGACGTTACTGGGAGAATGGAGAGTGGATAGAAACTGAACCTATGGAGATCATGCAAGTCTGGGATTACCCGGAAGTGGGACCAAAAGACAGTTACCTGCTTTACCATGAAGAGATGGAATCTTTGGTCAAACATATCAAAGGGCTAAAACGTATCAGATTTTTCATGACGTTTGGACAAAGTTATCTTACACATATGAAATGTCTTGAGAATGTAGGCATGCTGGGTATCAAAGAGGTCGAACATAAAGGAATGAAGATCGTTCCTATGGAATTCCTTGCCACCCTGCTTCCCGATCCTGCTAGTCTGGGACCACGTACCAAAGGTAAAACAAATATCGGTATCTTCGCTAAAGGTATCAAAGATGGTAAAGAAAAGGCCATCTACATTTACCAGGTCAGTGACCATGAAAAATGTTATGCAGAAGTGATGAGTCAAGGTGTAAGTTACACCACAGGTGTACCTGCCATGATAGGAGCCAAACTGATGTTAGAAGGCAAATGGCAAGGCAAAGGTGTCTTTAACATGGAAGAGCTTGATCCAGATCCTTTTATGGAAGAGCTGAATAAACAAGGTTTGCCTTGGCAGGTAATGGAACTTGACGCTGATGAAACTCGTGTAGTATCATAACACATAAATATAGATGGATTTTATACTCAAAAAAATTGTCTCTATGTTTATCATGCCCTTGCCTCTGGGTGTGGCACTCATACTACTGGGATTATTTTTTCTCTATAAAAACAAACTAGCCAAGGCCAAATTTACACTTATGCTAAGTGTTACATGGCTTTTTCTCATTTCATACTCTCCTATTGTAGATACACTTTTATATGACATAGAATCTAAGAATCCTACACTGCATACCAGCCCTAAAAATATTAAATACATTTATGTTTTAGGGGGAGGACATCATACAGATGAAACTCGGCCCATTACCTCTCAGGTTGTTGACACATCTGTTGTAAGACTCAATGAGGGTATACGTCATTACCAGCAACTAAATGGCAAAGCAAAAATTATAGTATCAGGGTATCATGGATTATATGATATTACGGAACATGCCATTATGCAAAAAAAGTTGGCTATATCACTAGGTGTAGATAAAAATGATATTATTTTACATCTTGGTACTAAAGATACAGAGGAAGAAGCACAAGCAGGAAAAGAATTATTGAAAGATGAACCATTTATATTGGTAACTTCTGCATCCCATATGACAAGAGCACTTAATTTCTTTAAACAAGAAGGTCTTCATCCTATACCTGCACCTACAAATCACCTTGCCAATGGAAAATATTTGGACTATACAGACTTTTTTTCTGCCACCGCCTTGAAGAAGTCTCACATTGTATGGCATGAGTATTTAGGTCTTATTTGGCAAAAGTTGAAAGGGTTCTAATGCATTTCAATGGCTTTCCAAAAGAAGGACTTACATTCCTTAGCAACATTATTATAAACAACTCCAAAAAGTGGCTTGATGACCATAAAAACGAGTATGAAAAATACATCGTTTCATCCAACAAAGCCTATGTGGAAGAAATGGGTGAACACTTGCAAATACTTGTACCTTCCATAAATGCCATACCTAAAATAAACAAATCACTTTTTCGTATTTACCGTGATGCAAGGTTCCACCGGCTTGATCCTATTAAAGAGCGTATAGGCATCATCTTTTGGCAGGGTGATACACACCGTATGCAGAGCAGCTCTTTTTATATGCATTATGACCCTTTTGAGATATTTGTCGCTACGGGTATCCGTAACTTCAAAGCACCTCTACTCGCTACTTACAGAGAATACATAAAAAACGATGCAAAGAGAGAAACACTGCACCATATCCTAGAAGATCTGAAAAATAAAGGCTACACTATTCCTGAACCTCAATACAAACGTTATCCTTTAGGATTGGACAAAGATGACAAATATGCCTATCTTTACCTCTATGGTGCTATGTATGCTTACACAGTATTCCCACCCGATGAAACATTTCACTCTGAATTCATTATAGACAAAAACTTTAAGATCTATGAAGATATGCTTGACCTGCAGCAATGGGTCAATGAACTAACTTGTGTTGAAGAAATGATACCAGAATATCTTTACTAAAAATACACCTTTTTGTTTCTTAAAAAATCATATAACATATTAAAAGTGTAGATTGACACTTGACACTTTAGATAAATTACTCTATACTACACTAATTCAAACAAAAGGATTAGTCATGTCCCTCAAAATGAAAGACCTTTCTCTCCAAACGAATGAGAGTAAATCAACCATACTTTATTACCTAAAAGAAGGTTTACTTCCTCAACCATCTAAACCTAAACCAAATGTACATCTCTATGATGAAAGTTGTATACAAATAATCAAGTTTATCAAATACCTTCAACACAACTTCTCATACTCAATAGCTGAGATAAAAAACTTATTTAAAGAGAATCATTTTGATTTTGATGGAAGTTTTGAGATGATGGTCCGTTCTCTAGAACTGATCTCGGGAGGAAAAGAGAATCAATGGTATTCTAAACAAGACTTTTTAAAACTTGTTACAATGGATGAAAAAAAACTCAAAGCTTATCAGAAGAAAGGTTACCTATTTGAGAGAGCTAAAGGTTTCTCATCCAAAGAGGTAGAGATAGCTGAGATTATAGAGAGAGCAAGTAACCTAGGTCTTGACTTTGATCTTCTTGATGCTTATGTAGATGATGCCAAAATACTTGCAGAAAAAGAGAATGACATAGGTGCAACCCTACTCAAAGAAGATGAAGAGTCACACAATGCACGTTATGAACTTCTTTTTGATCTTATACTGACACTCAAACCTTACATTTTTAACATGCACACCGTTCAGGAACATAAAAAAAATATCACAAAGGCAAGCAAATGATATCACTTTTTAAAATCGCTGGATTTACACCTTATATACTTATTATACTACTCAATGCCATGACCGACCTGGGACACAAGATCATTTTACAAAACACTATTTTCAAAGCGTATGAAGGTCCAGAGCTCATCATACTCACTGCCATAGTTAATGCTTTGATACTTTTACCTTTTATCTTCCTCTTCTCTCCAGCTGGTTTCATCTCTGACAAATACCCTAAAACAATGGTCATAGAATATGCATCAATGGCTGCCATAGGTATCACTACGATGATACTTATCTCTTATTATATGGGTTGGTTTTGGATAGCATTTGGTTTGACCTTTGTTCTGGCTGCACAAAGTGCTATCTATTCCCCCGCAAAATATGGACTTATTAAAGAGATGACAGGCAATGAACATCTGGCTGAGGCAAATGCCCTGGTACAAGCTGTGACCATCGCATCTATCCTTGCCGGTGCAGTGATCTACTCGATTTTCTTTGAAAGTCTACTGCAAGATGCCAGTACTGTTCCTACAGTAATTCTCACCTATATTGCACCTGTGGGATACCTGCTTATAGGTGCCAGTTCCATAGAATACCTTTTGGCTAAACGACTGGTAAGAAAGTTCAAGGCTGTCGATATCAATGAGAGTATGACCTTTGATGCTAAAGAGTATAAGAACCTTTCTTATTTAAGACAGAACCTTTCTGTCATAAAACAAAACGAAACGATTTGGTTAAGTATCATCGGACTCTCTATACTTTGGGGTGTTTCACAAGTGGTATTAGCCATATTTGGAGAGCACCTCAAAAGCACACTAGGCATTACAAATACTATTACGGCACAAGGCTTATTAGCACTCGCCGGAATAGGTATGATACTGGGTTCAATGTTTGCAGGTCGTGTAAGTAAAAACTACATAGAGACAGGTATCATACCTCTAGGAAGTCTTGGTGTAGCCCTTGCACTCTATATGATTCCTTCTCTTGATTCTTTATGGTCATTAGGTACAGCCATTTTGTCTTTTGGTTTCTTTTCAGGCCTTTTCATTGTTCCACTGAATGCTATGATCCAGTTCTCATCACCTCACAATATACTAGGTAAGATCCTCGCAGGTAATAACTTTATGCAAAATGTGAGTATGTTTCTGTTTTTACTTTTAACTGCCATTTTTGGATACTTTCAATTTTCTTCTATAGGATTATTCTATATCATTTCTACTATCGCTTTCATAGGGATGGTATATACTTTTATCAAACTGCCACAGTCACTCATACGTTATATTGTCCGTATGATTATAGGGCTTAAGTACACTTTGCATGTTGATGGTCTTAACCATATAAAAGCAGATAAAGGCATACTTCTTTTAGGTAACCACGTATCATTTTTAGACTGGGCTGTCTTACAGATGGCATACCCAAAACAGATACGTTTTGTCATGGAAAGATCTTACTATGAAAAGTGGTACCTCAAACCATTTTTAGACTTTTTTGGGGTGATCCCCATCTCTAGCAGAGGAAGTAAAAGTGCTCTTCTAAAAGTGACAGAAGCACTGAACCGTGGTGAAACAGTAGCACTTTTCCCAGAGGGTCACCTCTCGCGTAACGGACACTTAGGTGCATTTCAAAGAGGATTTGAAATGGCAACCAAAGAGGTAGAAGATGCAGTGATCATACCTTTTTATCTTAGAGGGCTTTGGGAAGACAACTTCTCTTACGCATCAAATAAAATGAAACGTAACAAGAATAGAGACATCTCTGTGAGTTTTGCAGAGGCTATAGATATTCACTCCACTGCTTCACAAGTCAAGAAATCGGTATTTGATCTCTCTGTTAAAAGCTGGAAGTACTATGCAGAGTCTTTACCTTCATTGCAAAAAGCATGGATACACTCTGCTAAAAATGTCAGTTCAAAACTTTGCATGACAGATTCCACAGGTGTAGAAATGAGTGGAGATAAATTTATCACTGCAACATTTATGATGGCTTCTTCACTCAAACCAAAACTAAAAGAAAGTCAAAATATAGGTCTACTCTTACCCACATCTGTTGGAGGTTCTATGGGAAATATGGCTTTACTTACATTAGGAAAGACCATAGTTAACCTGAACTATTCTAGTGGAGAAGAAAGTCTATTACATGCACTTAAGATAGCCAACATCACTAAAGTCGTTGCTTCAAAACAGTTTATAACAAAACTCAAAGCTAAAGGTTTTGATATGACGAATGTACTTAAAAATGTTGAAGTCATCTATCTTGAAGAGATTAAAGAGAGTATGAGTAAGACCAAAGGACTCTTCACTCTTATAATGGTAAAAGTATTACCGGCATGGCTACTAAGTATTGTATTTATTAAAGATAACAACAAAGATGACACTGCTGCTATACTCTTTTCCAGTGGAAGTGAAGGTACACCAAAAGGCATAGAGTTAAGCCATAAAAACATTATGGGAAACATTAAACAGACTACGACCCTACTCAATCCTACAGATGAAGATGTGATGTTAGGGACATTACCTATTTTCCATTCATTTGGATTAACAGTAACGACGCTGTTACCTCTTATAGAAGGTATTCCTGTTGCGTCCCATCCAGACCCTACAGATGGATTTGGCATAGGAAAAATAGCAGCAAAATATGAAGCAACTATCTTATTGGCAACAGCTACATTCCTTAGACTCTATACAAGAAACCGTAAACTTACACCACTCATGTTAAAAGATATACGTATGGTAGTTGCCGGTGCAGAGAAACTGCCTCAAGAGATACGAGATGAGTTTAAAAAGAAGTTTGGTCATGAGATCTATGAAGGATATGGTGCAACAGAAACCACACCAGTGGCTTCAGGGAATATGCCTGATGTACTTATGTTGGACTCATGGAAACCACAAGTAGGTCAAAAGATAGGTACAGTTGGTCTACCGCTGCCTGGTTCTACATTTCGCATTGTAGACCCTGAGAGTTTTGAGGAGCTTGAGACAGATGAAGAAGGCATGATACTCATAGGTGGTACACAGATCATGAAAGGCTACATCGGTGATCCTGAAAGAACAGCATCTGTCATTAAAGAGATAGATGGCATCAGATGGTACGTCACAGGAGATAAAGGCCGTTTAGATGAAGATGGTTTCCTCACTATAGTTGACCGTTACAGCCGCTTTGCAAAAATAGCTGGAGAGATGGTCAGTCTCGGACTTGTCGAAGGTGAAGTCAGAAAGATACTCGGAGAAGAA
>NZ_JBFENQ010000002.1:0-31301 GCF_041551015.1 Sulfurovum sp.
AACGTGCACCGATCATTTTCTGACCATCAGAAACGACTGTACCTGTTAAAGTGATATCCCCCGCCTGTGAAAATCCATTGAGTAGTAATGCTACAATTATTATTTTTTTCATATTCATCTTTACCATTTTCTTAAACGTACGTGACATTTCATACATTCTGATGAAATCTTGCTATAAAATTGTAATGCTTGTGTTGCATCCCCATCCGAAAAACGTGCAACGATATCATCAGTATTTTGTTCGATCTTTCTTTGTATACGTTTAGTCATGGCCGTATTGTTAGTCATCCATCTTTCATAGACATCTTTATTTTCTGTCTCTTTCTTTATTGGTCTTATTTTACCAATGGTTTCTTTTAAATCTTTTGCACCTGCTTTAACGATATCCAAGTTATTATAGAAAAAACCAGACTGAATATCCTGCATGGCTTGTGCCATTTTTTGCATGTCAAAAATTCTATCTGCCTGTGTGTACTCTTCCGCAAATCCGAAAGTCACCACCATTACACAACCTACCAATAATTTTTTCATCTATCTTCCTTTTTTTACTGACATCAAAAATACTGCACTATATATTTGAATTCAATCTTAAGTATTGTATCAAATAATCACTAAATTGATTATTATCATGAATTGAATCAAAAATAATTATGACATCCTCATTACATAACGATATAAAAGTAAGCGTAATCTTCATAACAAGGGATTATCTATTATATAAGTTAAGTTTAATACAACATACGCTATAATTAATTATCTAAAAAAATTATAAAAGGGTCCAAAATGAAAAAAATGATTACAACTTCGGTGGCACTGGCTGCATTATTGTTAACAAGTGCACAAGCGAATGATTTAAATCAAATGTTCAAAGATATGAAAGAGGCTGCTATCAGTATAAGTAAAGATGCTAAAGATTCTGTTACTGCTGTCAAAGACGGTACAGTTGAAACAACACAAAGTGCTGAGAGAACTGTTACTAATGTAAGTAAAGATGCTAAAGATTCTACAGTGAAAGTTTCTGATGATCTTAAAACAGCGGAAGTATCTACATCTAAAGACAGTAGAGACACTGTAGTTTCTGTATCAACAGATACAAAAGATTCTATCACAAATACAACAAAAGATCTTAAAGACTCTGCAACTGTAGCTTCTAAGGAGATGAAAGATTCTACTATCGCTGTCTCTTCTGATACAACAAGTGCTGTTAAAACTGTCTCTAATGACTCTAGAGATTCTGTAAAAACTGTATCTAATGATATGAATTCATCAGTACAATCAGTTTCTGGTGACTCTGCTGACTCTGTGAAAACTGTTTCTAATGACTCTGCTGACTCTGTGAAAACTGTATCTAATGACTCTAAAGATTCTGTAGACTCAATTGCAAAAAATGCAAATGACTCTGTGAAAACTGTTTCTAAGGATTCTAAGGATTCTGTAGACTCAATTGCAAAAAATGCAAATGAGACAGCAAAAACTGCTTCTAATGATAATAGAGAGAATGTAAAGACTCTTTCTGAAAACTTAAATGATTCAGTTAAAACACTTAACGACTAATTCCTCAAGATAGAAGGCATTGCCTTCTATCAAAAAAAAGCAACTCAATACTCAATCATACCTACTCCTTTTTTCTAAAATCTTTTATTGATAAATAATATGCATCATAATTAACTTATATTTGTTAATATTATATTATAACTTTCGTTTTAAGAGTTATTTAAAATAATTACTGATATTATTAAATTATATTTATCAAAATAAAAAGGTTTTACATGAAAAAAATGATTACAACTTCTGTAGCAGTAGCTGCATTATTGGTTACAGGTGCGCAGGCAGATTTTGACTTTGGAGATATGTTCAAAGATATGAAAGAGGCTGCTATCAGCATGAGTAAAGATGCTAAAGATTCTGTTACTGCTGTCAAAGACGGTGCAGTTGAAACATCTCAAAGTGCTGAAAGAACTGTTACTAATGTAAGTACTGATGCCAAAGATTCTACAGTGAAAGTTTCTGATGATCTAAAAACAGCAGAAGTTTCTACATCTAAAGACAGTAGAGATACTGTAAACTCTGTATCAACAGATACAAAAGATTCTATCACAAATACAACAAAAGATCTTAAAGACTCTGCAACTGTAGCTTCTAAGGAGATGAAAGATTCTACTATCGCTGTCTCTTCTGATACAACAAGTGCGGTGAAAACTGTTTCAAATGACTCTGCTGACTCTGTGAAAACTGTTTCTGGCGATTCGGCTGACTCTGTGAAAACTGTTTCTAGTGATTCTGCTGACTCTGTGAAAACTGTTTCTACTGACTCTGCTGACTCTGTAAAAACAATCTCTAGTGACTCTAAAGATTCTATAGATAGAGTTGCAACAAATGCTAGTGATTCTACAAAAACAATTTCTAGTGATACAAGAGCTTCAGTAGAATCAACTGCTAGCAATACAAGTGATGCAGCGAAAACTGCTTCTAATGACAATAGAGAGTCTGTAAAATCTGTTTCAGAGAACCTAAACGACTCTGTTAAGACAATTAACGACTAATATCTCTAGATGGAGGCAATGTCCTCTCTCTTCCTAAGCAACCCAACCCTGGGTTGCTTTTACTTCTCTGTCACAGTGTCTATAATTTAATCCTATATTTCAACTTTTACTTTAAGAGATGTTTAAAATAAAAAAAGGGTTCAGAATGAAAAAAATGATTACCGCTACGATTACTACTGTTGCTTTATTAACAAATCTTCAGGCTGGTTTTGGCTTTAGCGATATGTTCAAAGATATGAAAGATGTTGCTAAAAGCATGACTGAAGATGCGAAAGATAGCGTTTCTGCTGTAACAGATGGTGCAGAAGAAATCTCTAAAAGTGCTGAGAGATCAGTTCGTTCAGTAAGTTCTGATGCAGAGGATGTTTCAAAAAAAGTTTCTGATGATATTGAAACAGCTACATCTGAGACATTTGAAGACACCAAAGATGCAATGGAGTCTGTATCTGAAGATACGAAAGATGCTATTACTGACACAAGTGAAGATTTTAAAGATACAACTGATACAGTTTCTACTGACATAGAAGATAGTGCTGATGCTATTTCTTCAGATGTCTCAGACTCCATTGAAGATATCTCAGATGATGCTAGAGATTCTATAGAAACTGTTTCTGAAGATACAAGTGATGCGGTAGAAAACATTAGCAGTGATTCTGTTGACTCTCTCAAAACCGTTTCGAATGATGCAAAGAAATCCACTGAAGATGTTTCAAATGACTCTAAAGATGCTATAGATTCTGTTGCAACCAATGTAGAAGACTCTACTAAAACCATTTCAAATGATACAAATGATGCTATAGAGTCAACTACAACTGCAGTAAGTAAAACAACAAAAACTATTTCGAATGATACTAGAGAATCTATTGATGAAGTTGGATCAAATCTAAATGACTCTTTTAAAGACATTACTCAGGGTAAAGATACTAAAACCATTACTCATGATGAATATACAGAACACATGAAAAACAAAAACAAAAATAAATAATCTGTATTAGATTGAACTCCATAAAAAGCAACCTATATAAAGGTTGCTTACAACTTCTCTACTTTCTCCATCATGACAACTATTCAATTTTCAATTATTTAGAGATAAGTTTATATTCTATAATATAAGTCAATATTATATTTTTTATAATAAACTTTAAGTTATACTAAATATAATATTTGATATAATATATTTATAAATACTTATAAAAGGGATATACAATGAAAAAAATGATTACGACTTCTGTGGCCTTAGCTGCATTATTAGTTACGAGTGTACAAGCTGATTTTGACTTTAATGACATGTTCAAAGATATGAAAGAAGCTGCTATTAGTATGAGTAAAGATGCTAAAGATTCTGTAGTTGCTGTCAAAGATGGTACAGTTGAGACATCTAAAAGTGCTGAAAGAACTGTTACTAATGTAAGTAAAGATGCTAAAGATACTTCAATCAAAGTTTCTGATGACATTAAAACAATGGAAGTAAACAGCTCTGCTGATCTCAGTAAAGCTACAACTAATCTTTCAACTGATACTAAAGATTCACTCAGAACAACAACTTCTGATTTAAAAGAGAGTGGAACAAATCTTAGTACAGATATGAAAGACTCTACACTTACTTTATCTAAAGATGCTAGGGATTCTGTGCAAACTGTCTCTAATGACTCAAAAGATTCTGTTAAAACTGTTTCTAATGACTCAAGAGATTCTGTAACAACTGTCTCTAATGACTCAAAAGATTCTGTTAAAACTGTTTCTAATGACATGAACAATACAACAAGAACAATCTCTAATGACTCAAGAGATTCTATAAGCAGAGTTGCTATAAATGTAAATGACTCTACTAAAACAATCTCTAATGACTCAAGAGATTCTGTTAAGTCAGTCAATGAAAATACAGCTGATTCAGTGAAAACTGCTTCTAATGATAATAGAGAATCAGTGAAATCTGTTTCTGAGAACCTAAACGATTCTGTTAAAACAATCAATGATTAATTAATCATTGATTCTACAAGAATAAGAAGGGGTAGACCCTTCTTATTTCTCTCTTAAGTTGCCAGTCACTTTTGGTAGCGTTTCACTCTCCATGAAAGAAATTCATAACTTCTATTTATTATATATATAAATTCTATGCTATCCTATATATAATACTTGTCCAAAGGATTTATGTGAATAATGTTATAAATAAAGTACTTTATTTTGCTCTACTTCTACCTGCTTTACTCTTTGCTACGGCTACACAAGAAAGCACTTCTACAACAGCTACGGATGAAGATGCACTAGCTATCTTCTATACTATAGACGGTGATGCACAGGAAAAGTATAATATGTTTGTAGAGAAGAAACTAAAAAGTATAGGTTTTCAGCTCACAGATCCGCATAAAAGAGTCAATGACCAGTATGAAACTAAGTATGGTTCAACTGTACTCGATGTGCTCAGTTTTATGCCTGTAGTCAATGATGAAGTTATCTTGCCACTTCTTAACATTGACCCACGTATCGCTGGTTTTGCGCCATTCAATATGCTGATATACAAGAAATTAGATGAGAATGTGACACATGTTGGGCACCTTATGCCTAAAATAATGTTAGAGATCCTGGATATAGAAAATAAAGAAGTAAGAGAGAAATTTACTGCTACCTTTAAATCGCTGAATGGATTAATTGAACAAGAATTGGGCGGTCAAAAATCCTACATGCCATACAAAAAACTGCCAGAAAAAAGAATGATAAACTTTGAATATGAATTTGAAGCACCTGATGACATAGACGATTTTATCGGTGAATTCCAAAACAGATTTGAACTTGCCTTTATTGATAAAGGATATCTCATCGCCGGATATCATAATTTTATGGAAGCAACTGATGATGCAGAAGATATTCTCTCAGACTATGATGCTTTTTGGACCTATTCTCTTTGTCATTTGAAATTTTCATATAACATGTTTGATAATGAAGGCGCGCGACCAGAAGCTGGTATGTTTGCTCCTTGTACCATGTATATGTATATCAAAAAAGGAACCAATAAAGTTGTAGTTGGAATGTATAGACTACATAACTGGTCTGATACGCTGGATATCACTGATAAAGCAAGACTTGTACTTGTAGAACAGCTTGACAGAGAAATACCGGAGATCTTAACCGAATTTGGTATGAAAGCAGTATCAAATGTAAATCCACTTACACACACACCAAAAGTTCTTTCTGTTCTTGCATCAAATGCTGAAAAATCTACTACAGTAACGAAAAAAGTCTCTAAAAAAGTTGAACAGACCATTATACAGGATGTGCCTGTTCCTGAAAATGCTTTAGCAGTGATGTATACACTTGAAGGTAATATAGAAAAAACATATAATACCATCGTTGACGAAGAGTTAAAAACGATAGGCTATGAAGTCACAGATCCACACTATAGAGTAAACGACCAGTATGAAGACAAATATGGTTCAACCATCTTAGATACACTCAGTTTTTTGTCTGTGGTGAATGACAAAGAGATTTTGCCACTTCTTAACATTGACCCACGTATCGCATCGACTGCACCATTCAATATGCTGATATACAAGAAATTAGATGAGAATGTGACACATGTAGGTCATATCATGCCCACAGCATTTCTCGATATGATTGGGATAGAAGACCAAAAGGTTAGGGATACATTTGTAGCTTCCATTAAACCTCTTGATGAGAAAGTAGAAGCAGAATTCAGAGCTAAAGGGCTCAAATATACAAAATCATACAGCTCCTATAAAAAACTTCCGGAAAACCGTATGCATAACTTTAAATATGAATTTGATGCACCTGAAGATTTAGATGAATTTATTGAAAAATTCCAAAATAGATTTGAACTTGCCTTTATTGATAAAGGCTATCTCATCGCCGGATATCATAATTTTATGGAGGGACAAGATGATGCAGAAGAGATTCTAGCAGGATATGACGCTTTCTGGACCTATTCACTTTGTCACTTAGAGTTCTCGTACAACATGTTTGATAATGAAGGTGCTCATCCCGAGGCAGGTCTTTTTGCACCTTGTACCATGTATGTCTACATCAAAAAAGGAACCAACAAACTTGTAGTTGGTATGCTGAGACTTGAGAACTGGTCAACTACCTTAAATATCTCTGATGAAAAAAGAGTAGGACTTGTCAATAAACTGGATAAAGAGATACCTGAGGTCCTCACTGCATTTGGCATGAAAGCAACATCCAATACTAATACCTTGCTACAGCCAGCTATATGTAAAACAGAAACAAAAGAAATTCAAGTAAAGGTGAAAGAAAATATACCGGAAGTTCAAACAGCCAAAACGACATTGGACCCCATTACCAAAGAAGAAAAAGTACAAACGATTCAGACCACAAGTGGTAATGTAGAAATTTGTATACCGACTGTACCAAAAGTACCTAAAGCCGTCTTCTCTGATAAAAATAAAGATACACTGGATAGAAGCATTAAATTCTCGAAGCGTATGCCACCAAATTACATACCTAATCGATTTGATAAACAAAAAAAGATGAAACAGA
Source organism: Sulfurovum sp. (assembly GCF_041551015.1). GTDB lineage: Bacteria > Campylobacterota > Campylobacteria > Campylobacterales > Sulfurovaceae > Sulfurovum. The sequence goes on from NZ_JBFENQ010000002.1 coordinate 7,056, forward strand.
GTAGCAACACAAGAATCGGGGAAGTAAGCCAAGGAAGAATTTCAGCGCATCTTCGTGGGGAATTTATGGATGTTAAAACGGTAGAAGAAAATCTCAAAGCTGCAGGATTTGAAGTATTAACATCTGTGCCCGTCGATAAAAAGGGTACGCTTATCTCAGTAGTCTTTACAGATAAATCCTTACTCAGCATGGCAAGTAAAGCAAATAGAGGCTTTATAGCATCATTACGTGTACTTGTGGATACAAAAGAGAAGAAGATCAGTATCACAAACCCTCTTTATATGGCAAAAGGATTTTTACAAACTGACTTTGATGAAAAATCGGCCAAGAAAGTCTTGGTCAAACTTCTCGAGAAGTTTCCTGGTTTGAAAAATTCAAAAGATGTACTTAAATTCCAGCTCTTGCCAAAATATCAATTTATGAACGGTATGCCTCACTATGAAGATATGATTGAAGTAGCCTCTGGGGATGACCTTTTAGAAAAGATCAAAGATAATGATAAAGTGCTCTTCACTCAAACGCTGGAAAATGGTTCAACACTTATTGGTATTCAGCTCTCTAAAAGAACCAGTACCTTTACAAAAAGAATTGGTAGAAATAATGCGGGGATGCTTCCTTACCCAATCCTCATTGAGAATGGGAAAGCAAAAATACTCGATCCTAAGTACTACATTGCATATATGTATCCAATGTTAAAAATGACTGAGTTTATGACCATTGCCAGTATACCTGATGCGATGATAAAAGATTGTGAAAAAGTATTCAAGAAAAAGAAAAAGAAGTAATAGTTTATATATATAGGTACATACGATTTATCGTATGTACCATAAAATGAAGTATCTTTAGAATATAACTTGCCGTCAAACCAGGCTTAGCCTGAAAACGTCTTATTTAGCTTTCTCCAAATATTTACCCTCAACAGTATCTACTTTGATCATTTCACCTTCAAGCACATGGAAAGGCACTTGCACTACAGCACCACTTTCAAGTGTAGCCGGTTTTTTCCCACCTTGTGAGTCACCCTTGAAGTTAGGTGGTGTCTCTACAATTTTAAGTACAACAGTTTGTGGTATCTCAACAGAAATAGCTTTACCTCCGTGAAACAAAATTTCAGCTTCCATACCATCGATCATATAATCAAAAGTATCTTTACCTACTTGTTCATGCGTAAGCCCTATTTGCTCAAAGGTTGTTGTATCCATAAACTGAAGCATTTCTCCATCATCATAAAGATATTGCATTGTTTTTTGTTCAAGTGCCGGTACATCAAATTTGTCACCTGCATGTACTGTCTTTTCAATCGTTTTACCTGTAGCAAGGTTCTTTATCTTCATACGTACAAATGCTGCACCTTTACCAGGTTTAACATGTTGAAAGTCCGTGACCTTATACGGGTTTCCTGTAATCTCAAGTCTCGTACCTTTTTTAATGTCACCCATTCCGATTGTAGCCATTTTAGCTCCTTAAAAATTATGAGTGATTATAGCAAATGCTTGATTAAAAGTGATATAGAGGGAGTATTAATGACACCCTGGAAGGGTGTCTTAAAGAATGTTATTTAGTAATAGAAGGATTATTTGTATCACAATGATCAGAAAGTTCAAAATCCATCGCTTTAGCATTATCCATTAGTACAGGGACAAAAAGGAGTGAAACAAATACTGCTGCAACCGTACCCGAGATAAGCGCAACACCAAGTCCACCAAATACTGGATCACCTGCAAGTAATGTTGAACCTAAAATAATCGCAACTGCTGTTAAAGCAATAGGTTTTGCTCTAGTCGCAGCTGCTATAGCAATAGCTCTGCGTTTTTGTATGCCATCACACTCCATTAAGGACTTAGCAAAGTCTATAAGAAGAAGTGAGTTACGCGAAGATATCCCTATAAGAGCAATAAATCCAATCAAAGAAGTCGCTGTTAAAAAGAAGGTCTCTGAAGTAAACCAGTTTGCTACCCAGTGTCCCACAATCACTCCTATAAGTGAAAGGAATGAGCCTAACAATACAATACCACTAATAGCAAAACTCTTATAATAAATAACCAATAATAAGAAGATCAATATCAAAGCGGCGATGAATGCAGCACCTAGATCCCTAAAAGTATCTAGTGTTACTTTCATTTCACCATCCCAACGTATCAGGAATTTTTCATGTGTGATCTTATCTTCTAAATTTAAGTCAAACATATAGGTTGATAAGCCTGCTTTAGTAATAATATAATCACTTTCAAACTTTTCAAGCATTACATCGCGTGCATCCAATAATGGATAAACTTGAGAAACCATATCTGTCTCCGCAACCACATTTACCATCCGTGAAAGATCTTTGTGCATAATCATAGGATTTGATTTCACCTTACGAAGGGTAACCACTTCACTTAATGGTACCATCATTCCACTCATATTCATAAGGTTCAATGATGAGAGTTTACTTTGTAACGCATCTCCATTAGATACAGGTAGCTTTTTACTGCTATGATCTAAAACCAAAAATATTGGAATCTGATCTGGAGAATTTTTCGAGTTTTTATGTGCAATAACCATACCTTCAAAAGCTAAATACAAAATATTATTTACCTGTTTTACACTCAATCCGCTTCTGGCTATTTTTTCTTTATCAGGTATAAGTTCAAATTTATCATAGATGTCATCAGCCATGATATCAACATCTACAAGACCTTCTGTCTCTTCTAAAATATTAGCTACCTGCGTTGAAATATTTCTCATGGTTTCTAAGTTCTCACCATGTACTTCAACAACAATAGAAGCAAGTGTTGGAGGACCTGATGGTTGTTCTACAAACTTAATATTTGTGCCTTCTGTTAAAGAGAGACATGCCTTTTTAATCTCAGGTCTTAAACGCTGAACTATAAGAAATGATGGCTCTGTACGATGATGTTTATCTGTAAGATTTACAGAGATCTCTGAAACATTCTCAGTACGTTTCATACTAGAACCTTTTACAAGACCAGCGTAATCAAGAGGAATTCCCTGCCCTAAAAAGATCTCTATATTCATTACTTCATCTTCTTTTTTCAAGAAATCTATCACACATTCATTCACAGTTTTTGTCTGTTCTATAGATGAACCTGTAGGAGTATCAATATAGATAGAAAATGTATTATCACTTTTACCCGGTAACATTTTTGCCAGTACCATTTTGGTTGGGAACATCAAAAGAGAGATAACAAATGCTGCTGCGGTTAAGAGAATCACCCGTTTTTTCTTTGAGGCATCATCAAGAATACTATAAATAAAATCTTCAAAATTTTTCATTATTTAGATCCTTCATCATTATCATGTGCATGATAATCACCATGTTCTGGTTTTTTAAGTAATTTTAAACTTAAATACGGTGTAAATATATAAGCCACAAAAAGTGATACAATAAGTGCTACAGGTACATTATATGGTATAGGCTTCATAAATGAACCCATCATTCCTCCAACAAATGCCATAGGAACCATCGTTAAAATGATGGCCAATGTGGCTATATTGGTCGGAGCTCCAATCTCATCCGTTGCCTCAACTAAAAGTTCACCCATCTCCCTATCCTCAACACCATGACTGTGTAAATGTCTATGAATATTTTCAATAACAATAATTGCAGCATCAACCAGTAACCCCAAAGAGAGTAACAGAGCGAAAAGTGTGATCCTGTTCATTGTTTGGCCTGTCATCCATGCAGTAAAAAGTGTGACTGCCAAAATTGCTGGTACGGTAAATGTAACAATGATCGACTCTCTCCATCCCAATGCAAAAACCAACATCAAAGCAATGATCACAATCGTAATGATCAAATGATGCATCAACTCATTGACGGCTTCATTTGCACGTACTCCATAGTTTCTTGTAATAAGGTATCCAATACCCAATTTCTCAAATTCATTTTCATAACTTTTAAGTATTTCAACAACATCTTCAGCGACAAAGACTGCATTGGTTCCGGCAAGTTTTGCAATTGTCATTGTAATTTGATTTTTTTCCTCACTTAATGTTGTTTTTACTTCTTCTGATTCATTATTTTTTGTTACAGTATCTGTACTCTTTTCTTTCAACAAGATCTTAGCCGTTTGAAAATTTTGTATATCTACTCCATTGGTTACCGATGCTACATCTTTTAAATAGATCGGTGATCCCATGTACTGGGCAACAATCACATTGTCCACATCATCTATACTTTCAATGGCATTTTTTACCCCAAAAATCACCAATTTATTTTCTTTGGTTCTACCCTTTACATCAGGTACATTCACAGCTATCGATTCTACTGCCTGCATGATCTGCCCCAATGAGATATGATATGCAGAGAGTTTCCCCATATCAACTTCTATGTTATACTGTGCTTTTCGTGCACCTTTGAGTGTTGTTTTAGCTACATTATCAACGGCATTTATTTTCTGCTGTACTTTTCTGACCATTTCAAAAAGTGAAACATCATCAATATTACTTTTTGATTTTGGATAAAATGCCACAGTAACAATAGGAATATCAATATCAATATCAAATGGTTTAACACTAGGCTGCATCACACCCTTAGGCATAACATCCATATTTTGCATCACTTTGTCATAAAGTTTTAAATTTGAATCTTCCCTATTTTCACCAATATAATACATCACATTTACGATACCTACATTCTCCATAGCCATACCATATACATGCTCTATACCGCGTACCTCTCTTAATTTACGTTCCAATGGCTTTACGATGATATTTTCTATCTCTTTAGGTGTAGCACCGGGCATCGCTACAATAACAGCCCCACCCGATATGGCAATTTGGGGATCTTCTTCTCTTGGCATCGTATTGAGTGCAATATATCCAACAAGAAGTAACATGACGCCTAGAACTATTGTGAGAGGATTACGTAAAAAACCTTTTGCCAGTTTTCCTGCTACATTTATAATTACATACTCTTTTTTATTTTCCATCATCACCTACTTAATCATAATTTTGGCATACATACCAGGATAGACTGAACTGCGCCCATTGCTATCAAAGGTCATCTTGATCTTGAATTTGTGCGTCATAGGATTTGAACTTGGGATAATAGATACTATTTCTCCCACTGTACTAAATCCGATAGAAGGTATTTCAATATCAACCTTTTTACCCAGATTGATATGTCTTAATTGTGTTTCACTGAGTTCAGCCACAATGGTCAACTTACTTAAATCAGTTAAAACAACTGCTGGCATGCCGGGAATCGCCATTTCACCTTCATTAAGGCGTTTCTCTACAATCACCCCATCATTGGGTGCATGAATTTTCAAATAATTATATTGATTTAGTACTTCATCTTTTTTAGCCAATGCCTGTTTTACCTGTTGTTCAGCTATTGTAACCATGTCTTCGAGATTTTTCGCTGAAAGTTGTAACATTTCAAACTCATACTTAGAAACCATCTTTTTCTGATAGAGTCTTTCATGTCTTGCTAGGTTTGTCAATACGTTATTGTATTGATTTTCATTCATTTGTAGAGAAAGTCTGGCTTGTGAAATAGCAAGATCTACCTGTCTCTCTGCAGATTCTATCTCTTTTGAATCGATCTCATATAAGAGATCTCCTTTTTTTACAATGTCACCCTCTGCTACAGCCATATTTTTCACATAACCCATGTAACGACTGGTTATCATTTTTTGATTATCAGAAACTACTGAACCACTTAAATTTATTTCTATTGCATGCACCGATGTTGTTAACAATGCCAAAGAAATTAATTTTATAAGTTTATTCATACTTTTCCTCCTCTATTTAAAATACTATTGAGTTCAAAGATCTTTGTATTACGTTCGTTCTTCACTGTAAGTAATTTAAGTAAAACCTCCAATTCTCTAGATTGTTTGATCAAAACATCCGAGATAGAGACAATCCCCTCTTTATAACGTGAACGGTAATTCTCATATACTTTTCTTGCAAAACGCAATTGTTTTTGATAACTCTTTACGTCCGCATTTTTACTTAAAATTTCTGTTTCAAGTTTTTTTACTTTCAAGGCGATACCGGATTTAGCCAATGAAACCTGATCCTGTACTTTAAGATGATTGACTTTTGCTTTTTCAAGGTTTGCAGCATCAACACCACCATTAAAGATATTCCATGTCAGCTGTACGCCTACAGTGTATGAATCCTTATCTCTAAATTCATTCCATATTTCATCATCTGCACTTCCATATTCTCCAAATGCACCGATATTAGGTAAATACTTCGATTTTTCAACATTCGTCGCCATTTGACTTATCTGCAATCCTAAAAGTGCTTTTTGTATATCTATATTATTACTTTCCACTTCTATAGGATCAACACTTGGCATAGGTGCCATATCGTTGACTTTTTTGATGGAACTTACTTCTGTATTCAATAAAAATGAAAGAAATTGATAGGCTAGGTCTCTATTGAGTTTAGCTTGATTAAACATACTCTCTGCTTCAGCTTTTCGAGCCTGAACTTCAAGTAGATCTATCTCCTGTGCATAGCCCTCTTCACCCATACTTTTTACGATCGATTCTAAGTGATCAATGTTTTTAATAATCTTCGAAAGATTCAAAATATAATTATCTACCAAAGAGATATCATAAAATGCTTTTTTTGTCTGAAATATTTTTTCATTGATAAGTTTTTGTGTATCCCACTGGCTCATACGATGCATAGCTTCGGTAATACGGCCGTACTCGATGAGTTTGCCTCCAGTATATAATGGCAGCATATAAGAGATCTTTGTCTGATAATGGTTTCTTGCTTCCGGGAAATTCAGTGCTTCAGGTGCAATAGTTGGGTCCATCGTTGCCATAAATTCATCTGCACCAAAATCAAGGAATGTAGCTTCGCGGCTAGCCACCTTAAATCCAAATACATTCCCCGCATCATTGGAACGCATACCTGTTACAGAGACATCTAACTTACCGTAATGATTTCCTTTGGCTGCAACTGCTTCATAGGCTTTCATCTGTTCATTAAAATGAGATATTTTTAATTCTAAGTTATTGTTCTCCAGCATAATAATAGCTTGGTTAATATCCAGGTTATTTAACCCGGCAAATAACGGCCATGCCAAAAGAAAAATGAGATATTTTTTCATTTCTATACACTCCACTTACCCAAGATTAGATTATATTATATTATAACCAAAATAATACTCTACTACTGTCAATATGGTATTATAATAAGTAATAATTATATCATTCATAAACTAATGTAATGATTAAAAAATATCATCCTATATTAGAAATGAATGGTTTACACGATTAAAAAAATAGTATGAGAAAATTGGATATATAAATAAGGAAAGAAAGGGAAAGAAACTAAGTGGAAAATCCACTTAGTTTTTAAAGTGTAGCGTGAGAAACGCTAATGCATGCTTCCAATGCAGCAAGTTCCTCGAGAAGTTCTTTTTTAATTTGGCCATCTACACGGACAACAGCAAGAGCTTGCTTCTTACTGTCACGTCCTAGTCTAAAGTCAGATATGTTCAAACCATTCTCTGCCATGATTCTACCTACATCGCCGATCACACCCGGAGTGTCTGTATTTCTAAAGAAAACCATTGTACCTTTTGGTTCAACGTCTAAAATATAGTCATCAATCTCAATAATACGTTGTTCAGTATCATCAAAAACAGTACCTTCTACAGAAATAGTACCCTCAGCCGTTGTAAGTTTTATACCGATTTTATTGGTAAATCCACTGTTGTTCGGGTTAACTTCTTTTGTAATCTCTATACCGCGTTCTTCAGCAACAAATTCGGCATTTACATAGTTGATTTGATCACCCACTGACTCTGTCAGTACACCGACTGTTGCAAATGTAGCCATAGATTCTAAATGCTCAGAAACAGGACCTTCTGCACTTACCTTGATAGACTTTATAGCACTTTTTGTTATCTGTGCAGACATGTGACCTATTTTTTGTATAAGTTCAAGATATGGTCTAACAAAATCAGGTAATTCATGCTCTTTAATCGGTAAATTCAGTGCATTTGGATATGAGATACCTTTTGCAGCAGCAATAGCATTTTCAGCCGCCTGAATCGCAATATTTTTTTGTGACTCTTTTGTGTTAGCACCGAGGTGAGGTGTCACAGTCACATTATCAAGGTCAAGAAGAGGATGATCTGTCGCTGGCTCTTTGTTAAATACATCGATACCGGCCATTGCGATCTTACCAGAAGTAAGCCCTTCTAAAAGTGCATCTTCGTCATAAAGACCACCCCTTGCACAGTTGATAAGGATCACACCATCTTTCATTTTAGTTATCTCTTCTTTACCTATCATACCGATAGTTTCAGAGTTTTTAGGTGTATGAATCGTAATGATATCACATGATAAAATATCTTCAAAATTCTTAGTATATGCAACATTCATATCTGTTGCTTTGCTCGGATCGATATATGGATCATATGCTATAACATCCATTTCAAATGCTTTAGCTCTCTTCCCTACACGTGAACCAATATTACCAAAACCGATTACACCAAGTTTTTTATCTTTGAGTTCAGTACCATACCAGTCTTGTCTTCTCCATACACGATCAAGTTTAAGGTTGTTATGCGCATATGGAAACTGTCTAACACATGATAGCATGTGAGTCATCGTTAGTTCAACGGCTGCGATAGTGTTTGCCGTAGGTACATTCATAACAACAATACCTTGTTTACTAGATCCTGGAATATCTACATTATCTACACCAACACCGGCACGCACTACTGCTGTTACTTTTGTAGCTGCTGCTAAAAATGCATCATCTACATCTGTTGATGAACGTGTAATAGCAACATCTGCTAAAGGGATAAATTCAGCAAGCAGCTTATCTTTAGGCTCATCCGCTGCATTAATAAATTCTATTTCACTATCATTAGCAAGAATATCCAATCCATCTTGGTGGATATGGTCACAAACAACTATCGTCTTTTTTGACATCTTATAACCTTTATTTTTGTGAAAATTTAAGTACCATAAAGTACGGGAGGATACGATTAATCGTATGAACCACCTACTGAAGGCAACTCAATATTTAAGTATCAAAAGTGAGGAAATATGTTTAAGTACACATTCCCTTATTTTGACAATTTGATGCTTTTCTCTAATAATTATCTTTTGAATTTATCACCAAATGCATCACCAAGAGTCATACTGTCATCTTGCTCTAAATTAAGCTGATCCATTGCATCTCTCTCTTCTTGACGCTCAAGTCTCTTTACAGAAACTCTAATTCTATCAGTATTACCATCGATAAAGCTGATCACGCCTGTAATTTCCTGACCTTTTTCAATCTCATCAAATTTAAGTGGATGAAGATCTTCTGTTCTGATAAGTGCATCAATATTATCTTCAAGTGAAATAAATACACCGAAGTCTTTTTTATCTTTTACAGTTCCTGTTACGATAGAACCATTTTTATGTGTTTCAGCAAATGCTTTTACCGGTGAATCTTCAAGCGCTTTTTTACTCAATGAGATCTTACCTGCATCTCTGTCGATTTTGATGATCTTCACTTCAACTTCATCACCAACTTTAAGTTCAGATTTTGCATTCTTTGATTTGTCCCAAGAAATTTCTTGATTATGAAGAAGACCTTCAACTGTACCCACTTTTACAAATGCACCAAAATCAGTGATTGATGTTACTGTACCAGTTACAACATCACCTACTTTGTTTTCAGAAGTAAATGCATCCATAGGTTTTGGAAGAAGATTTTTAAGGCTCACTCTAAGTCTTCTACCTTCTTTGTCGATTTCAATGACTTCAACATTGATGTCTGAATTAAGTTCTAAATAATCTTTAGGGTGTTTAACATTTTTATCCCAAGAGATTTCAGATACATGAAGGAATGCTTCAAGATCCTCTCCAAGATCAACAAATACACCATAAGGTTCAATGTTAGAAACTGTAGCAGTTACTGTATCTCCAACACCGATGATAGAATCAATGTCAGCCCAAGGATCAGGATTCGCATCTTTAATAGAGAGTGAAAGGTGTCTTTTCTTTTTGTCATAGTCTAAAGCGATAACGTTTACTTCATCACCTTCAGAGAAATACTTAGATGGATTCACTGGACCTTTGTGAGAGATTTGTGAGTAGTGAACAAGACCATCTATACCACCAACATCTACAAACATACCATAAGAAGTAATTTTCTTAATTGTACCAACCACCGGCTCTTTTTTCTCAAGAAGCTCAGCAACGATCTCATCTGTTTTAGCTTTATCACGTTCAATAAGTTCTTTTCTAGAAACAACTACTGAACCTTTATCTTTATCTACTTTCACGATAACAGCTTTTACTTTTTTACCTACAGGATCAACTTTTGAAGAAAGGTAAGAGAGTGTACGTGGCATGAAGAACTCTAAACCATCACAGTCAACTACATAACCACCTTTGTTTGTTTTCGTTATTACACCTTCGATGATATACTCTTGGTCTTCATCATACTCAGCGATAAACTCATTTAATGCTACTCTGCTTAATGCAGCTTTATGAGAAATACGACCTCTTCCCATATTAACAACATCAATAGAATCACCTACATTAAATGCAAGGTTACCTTCTTCATCTCTTAGCTCATCAAGTGTAATTGTTGCATCTCTACCACCACCGATGTCGATTACAGCGATCTCATCTTTTTCATCTATCTTAACAACTGTACCTGTTACCAAATCACTTTTTGACTCTGACTTTTTGAACGATTCCTCGAGCATCGCCTCAAAATCTACTTCTTCTATTTCGATATCTTCGAACTTCATACCTATCCTTATGTGTGCCTAATTTTGCGTTATTATACCCTTTTAACCATAAATATGGCTTATAGGACAAAGTAGCATAAGCTATGCTGACACTAAGCCAATTTCGGCTCTTGTGTCACGTAACTTGTTACTTTAGTATTTTTATAAGTATGTTTTTACTAGGTTTTTTAAGAAGAAATACTCTCAAGAACTTCAAAATAAGTAGGGAAAGTTTTGGCCGTACACTCAGGTTCATTGATAGTCACAGAGACTGGGTCCAATGCTAAAAGAGAGAAACACATGGCCATTCTATGGTCATCATATGTGTCAATTGCTGCATGTTTAAGTACTTTAGGTGCTGTGATCTTAAGATAATCTTCACCCTCTTCTACTTTTGCACCAACTTTACGAAGTTCTGTTGCCATGGCAAAAAGTCTATCTGTCTCTTTTACCCGCCAGTTATAGATATTTCTAAGTGTTGTTGTACCTTCTACAAAAAGTGCTGTGGTGGCAATGGTCATTGCAGCATCAGGAATGTGGTTGAAATCCATATCTATGGCATGAAGTTCACCTTTACTCACAGCTACATAATCATCACCCCATTCTACAATTGCACCCATTTTTTCAAGAACATCAACAAATTGAACATCCCCTTGGATACTCTTTTTACCAATCCCTGTGACTTTCACTGTACCGCCTTTTATCGCGGCAGCAGCTAAAAAATAAGAAGCAGAAGAGGCATCACCTTCTACCATGAAAGTCTCAACAGCTTTATAATGTTGTCCACCTTTGATCGTAAAGGTCTGATAGTTATCATGTACCACGTCTACACCAAACTCTTTCATGATATGCAGGGTGATATCAATGTAAGGTTTAGAGACAAGTTCTCCGATGATAGAGATAGTCATATCTTCTTTTGCCATAGGTGCCGCAAGTAGAAGTGCTGTTAAAAACTGACTTGAAATAGCACCATCTATCTTCACATTACCACCCGATAGTCCATTGGCTTCTATCAAAAGTGGTGGATACCCTTCATTTTCTTGATAGGTAATTTTTGCACCTGCTTCTCGTAAAGCATCGACTAAATGCCCTATGGGTCTCTCTTTCATTCGAGGCTCACCCGTAAGCAAGTAAGAACCTGTACCTAGACATAATGCTGCACAGAGTGGACGCATAGCTGTACCCGCATTACCCAAGAAGAGCTCCTGTAAGTTTTCGCTGTGTATCGCACCTGCATTACCGATCACAATACATTCTGTTTTGTTTTCTGAGAGGGTATATTTGATACCCAGTTGCTTAAGGGCATTGAGCATATGTCTTGTATCATCACTCTCTAAAAGATTGGTGATCCGAGTAGTGCCTTGAGCCAATGCTGCAACCAGTAAAGCTCTATTTGAAAGACTTTTTGACCCCGGAAGATTTATCTCTCCATTAATTTTAGAGATAGGTTTAAGTGTTAGTGTGTTCATGAAACCTCATCGACTTTCTTCATTTCTTGAATCTTATTGATCACATTTTGTACGACCCAGTCAGGAGTAGAAGCTCCTGCGGAGATACCACAAAGTTCTTTGCCTTCAAACCAATCGGCTTCAAGTTCTTTTTCATTTTCAATCAGGTAACTGTCTTTACAGTCACGTTCACAGATACTGTGCAACTGTTTGGTGTTGGACGAGTGTTTTCCTCCGATAACGATCATAATGTCTGCATGTTTGGCTAGTTCTGACGCGGCATCCTGATTTTCAAATGTTGCATTACATATAGTATTAAACACCCTTATCTCTTTACGTGTTGCCATCAATGCTGTCACGATCTTTGCAAAATCTTCAGGTTTTTTTGTGGTTTGAGAAACGACTGCAACCTTCCCTTTAAGAGGAAGTGCTTCCAACTCTTCAGGTTCAAGCACGATAAACGCATCCTCAGGATATTCTGCATAACTCACTACCCCTTTGATCTCTGGATGATCCTTATCACCAAATATCACGATGCTATAGCCCTCTGCACTCATCTTTTGTACGATATTTTGTGGGGTTGTTACATAAGGACAGGTTGCATCTATCACTTTATGATCTTGGCTTTTTAGCACAGCCAATTCATTTTTAGGGATACCGTGTGTACGTATAACTACGGCATCATCTGTCTCTATATCTTCTATATGTTCAGCAAGACCAATGTTGAATCTTGTTTTAAGTCTATCAATCTCATCTTTGTTATGGATCAGAGGACCATAGGTCACAGATCCTCTATGTTCTTCAGCTATTTCAATAGCTCTCTTGACACCAAAACAAAATCCATAACTAGATGCTAATTGTATTTTCATTTCTATCTCAATTCAGCTTTACATTCTGTCTCAAGAGCCATCATAATTTGCCCAAGCACTGTTTCTATATCACTGTCTTCAAGTGTTTTTTCCATAGATTGAATGAAGAAACGTACTGTAAGACTCTTCTTATCACCCAACTTCTCATCTTCGTATATATCCACAGGGTAAGTATCTTTAAGCATTGGAAGTTCCAGTGCATTAAGCACTTTAGCCACTTCATAGTAGTTCAAAGATTTATCTATCACTACAGATAGGTCTTTATAGACTCCCTGGAACTTAGAGATAGGTGTTGCATTAATATGTGTTGGCAAAAAGGCATCAAAATCAAGTTCCGCGATAAATGTCTCAGGGATACCAAAACTCTCCTGCACTGTTGGATGAAGCTTTGAAAGGAACCCGCATACCTTACCATCTACAATGATATTTGCTGATTGATATGGGTGTATAAGACCATTGTTATAGGTACAAGGTACCAGTTCAAAGGCACCGATAACCGCGCCTACTTTTTGGGTAAAAGAGGCGAAGTCTATCATCTTTGGTTTTCCGGCATTTCTTACATTTTCACCTTCAAGCTGTCCTGAAAAGACAAAAGAGATCACTTCACTCTGTTCTCTTTTACTTCCAAAGACTGCGCCCATCTCAAACAGAGGGATAGATTTTTTACTATAACTCACATTACGCTTCACAGCATTAAGTAAATTAACCAAGATTGTAGATCTAAGTGTATTGAGTTCTTCAGCTATAGGATTAGCCAGTTCAAATGCCTCGTCTACCGTAGAAAAACCATATTTTTCCAAAAGGGCTCTTTCAGAAAATACATAAGATACATTTTCATAAAATGATACACCAACTGCGCGATTCTTAAATTCTTTTTTGGCTTGATATCTATCAGTTGTATCATTAAGACGCGATTTTTCAGCAAATACAAAAGGTTTTGCTTCGATATTATTGATTCCTATGATACGTACGATCTCTTCAGCAATATCCTGGATATGTTTAATGTCATGTCTAAAGTGTGGGACCACTGCAGCAATCACCTCATGACCCATAGAGTTTATCTCAAATCCGAGTTTTTGAAGTATCGTTACGATCTTGCCTATTTCAACATCCATACCAATAATTGATGCAATCTCTTTTGCATCTACGATAACCGTTTCATGTTCTCTTTCAACGCTCACATTCAGTGAACCTTCATAACAAGAGATATCTGTATAACTATCCATCATAGAAGCGAGAAAAGATAAACCAAAATAAAGATCAGGGTTAGCACCTCTAGATGTTTTATAATACAAATCATCTGTTTTGAAAGAAGTGGTTGCGACTGCCTCAACTAAAGTATCGGGGTTGATATAACTGGCCTCGATTAAAAGTTCTTTTGTCTCATCATTTGCTGTGGCTTCTGCCTCTTGATTGACACCTACCACAGAAAGTACTTTTCCATTACCCAGAACTTCTATCACACCTTTTGTTTTTGCTACAGGATATACTGAGATTTTGTTTTCACTGTTACGGAAGGTTCTACTGTCATATGCACGCAATATAACACCTGTAGTGTGTGTTGCATACGCTAGCATACTTGCAAGTTTTCCTTCAGCTTCTACGCCTACCATTGCTAAACGCAACTGCACCAAGAAGTTACTGGAAATATTTTCTATGGTTGCCAGTTTATAGTGCAGATCTGCATCCATTTCACCTGAATGACGAAGCTCTGCTTCTCTGGCGATACCAAGTTTGATCTTCTCTTCTTGTTTATATTCAAAAGATTTCATCTCTATGTCAAGTGCTGCACTCAGATCTCTTGCTACACCATAGATGCTGAGACAGTCACCTCTGTTGGCTGTAAGTTCAAGCTCGATGATCGTATCAGCTACCTTCTCATAGGAACCAAACTCTCTACCTACTTCAAGCTTACCGATACTTTCATCAAGTATCATGATCCCTTTACCCCTATCTGGCAGACCAAGTTCAGAAGAGGCACACACCATCCCTTCACTCTCAACACCACGAAGTTTCGCATGCTTGATGACAAAATCACCAGGGAGTACAGCACCTATCGTTGCGACTGCCACATACTCTGCATCCACAACATTGGCTGCACCACAGACTATCTGTCGTGTTCCGCTTCCAACATCTATCTGACATACGTTCAGTTTATCTGCATCAGGATGTTTTTCACAAGAAATGATCTTCCCTATCACTACTTTTTGAGCTATCTCTATTTGCGTAATACTGTCAACTTCCAGTCCGATGGAATTAAACGTTTCGTAAAGCTTCTCGT
Source organism: Sulfurovum sp. (assembly GCF_041551015.1). Lineage (GTDB taxonomy): Bacteria > Campylobacterota > Campylobacteria > Campylobacterales > Sulfurovaceae > Sulfurovum. The sequence continues at coordinate 22,374 of NZ_JBFENQ010000002.1, forward strand.
TAGAGACTTGACTAAGGTCAACAAATTCATTTAACCAACTTCTTGTTACTATCATCTAAACTGCTCCAACAAACGAATATCACCCTCAAACAAAGATCTCAGATCAGGTATTTTGTGCATAAGCATTGCAAAACGCTCTACACCCAACCCAAAGGCATAACCACTTACATTTTCATATCCTACTGCCTTAAAGACATTCGGGTCAACGATACCACATCCAAGTACTTCCAACCAACCTGTATGCGAACAGACTCTACATCCTTCACCTTCACAAAAGATACAAGAGATATCTACTTCCGCAGAAGGTTCGGTAAACGGGAAGAAACTTGGTCTAAAACGTACTTCAACATCTCCAAACATATACTGTAAAAAATCTGTCAATATAGACTTGAGATTCGCAAAACTCACTTTGCCTTTATCGTCAACCACAAGACCTTCTACCTGATGGAACATTGGTGTATGCGTGATATCATAATCACGTCTAAATACAGACCCAGGAGCAATCATACGAATAGGAGGTTTTGTTTCCAGCATCGTACGTATTTGTACAGGAGACGTGTGTGTTCGCAGTAGCCCACCATCTTTAAAATAAAAAGTATCTTGCATATCACGTGCAGGGTGGTATTTAGGAAGGTTAAGGGCTTCGAAGTTATGGAAATCATCTTCGACCATAGGACCACTCTCAACAGCAAAGTTCAACGCTACAAAATAATCAATGATCTTGTCCATCGTCTCCATCACCGGGTGCAATGCACCTTTTTGTGCCAATGTGCCATACAGTGAAACATCTATGGCTTCACTTTTAAGTACTTTTTCTATCTCTTCAGACTTAAGTACTTCGTAACGAGCATCAAAACTTGCTTGTAAAGAGGCCTTACTTTTATTCAGTCCCTCTGCAAATGCTTTTTTCTCTGGTCCAGGTACATCTTTCATCTTAGCAAACTCCACTGCCAAGACACCCTTCTTTCCAAAAAGCTCAACACGCACTTTTTCTAATGTTTCAAGCGAATCAGCCTGAACAATTTTTTCTTCTAAATTTTCCATTTTGCTCCATTTATAAGCCGTATATAGAGCAAAGCCCCATATACTATGTTTCAATGTTAAAGCATGACTTAGAAAAAAACTAAATTTTTTTCTGAACACTAAGTTTACTTCAGCAATAGGCTCATGTGACTGTTCACATTACAATGAGCTCTATACTTAAATAAACAGTTATCATATTCTTTATAATTGTTGTGATTTTATCCAAAAGTTACTAATAATGGGATTTATTACTACTTATCTGTGTTATACTTTACATCTATAAAGCTTCAAATCAATACACTATACCCATGCTTGACATGGTATCGACAAGTTGATATGATAAGCGAAATAATAAAATAAATTAACCAGTTAAAGGACCCAAAAATGTGCATATTTTGCAAAATCGTAAATAAAGAGATACCAAACAATACTGTCCATGAGAGTGAACATTTTTTAGCATTTCATGACCTCTATCCAAAAGCACCTATACACATTCTCATTATCCCTAAAACGCATGTAGATTGTTTTCAAGATGCCACCCCGGAGACTATGGCAGGATTGACTATTTTTGCACAGGAAGTAGCAACAAAAGTGGGTGTGGACAAGTCAGGGTATAGACTTGTAACTAACAACGGTGAAGATGGAGGACAAGAGGTAAATCACTTACATTTTCATATGCTAGGCGGAGCAAAACTCGCATGGGATCACACGCACGAAGACGCTCACAAGAGTTTATAAGAACCCTCTTGCTCTTCTCCTCCTCCATCAATAATGTCGTTCCGAACGCCCTTGAAAGCGGAGCGATTCGAGAGGAACGACGCTTTTTGTTACTTTTTCTAAAAAAGTAAAGAGAGAAACAACGCCACAAGTAAGCTACTAGGGCAATTTCCTAAAATTATAAACTTAACATGCACAACAAATTAATTATGCGTCAATTTCCTCAAGTTTGAGTTCATACTCAGCTACGATCTCATCATCTTTTTCCGTAGCTATTTCTAAACGTTCAAACAGCGCATCCACTTCTTGCTGTACAAGCCCTACTTCACGTGAAAGCTCCATAATAGCAGCATTATCACTGCTACTTGATGCTTTTTCAAGCTCTGCATTTTTAGCTTCAAGTTCTGCTTCAACCTCTGCAATTTTCTCTTCACAAAATTTAATCTCTTTTGTGTAAGGCTTACGTACTTCATTACGTTCCTGTGTCACCGCTTTACGTAGTTTCTTACGTTCTTTATGGTTGATCTTAGGTTTTTTCTTTTTAGGTGCAGCACCTTCTTCCTCTTCCCAACCTATCTTTTCAAGGAACTCATCATAGGTACCGTCAAAGTACTCTGCCCCACCCTTATGGAAAATAATGAGTGCATCAGCTAATCTTCTTAAAAGCATCTCTGAGTGCGTAACCATAATAAGTGAGCCTTCAAAATCATCTATGGCATCTGCAAGTGCATCGATCGACTGCATATCAAGGTGGTTGGTAGGTTCATCAAGGAACAACAGGTTCGCAGGGGTTCCAATGATCTTACCCAACATCACACGACTTCTCTCTCCTCCGGAAAGGACTTCTATCTTCTTATCTCCTAGTTCGCCAGAAAACATCATGCGCCCAGCTATATTACGTGCTTGAGGGATACCTATATCTTTACTTACTGAAGCGATCTCATCCACTATGGTAGATTTTACATTCAGTCTTTCTATGTTTGTTTGTCCAAAGTGTGCAAATGTCGTTGAAGGATGAAAATCAAGCTTTCCCTGTTGATGTGGTAATTCTCCTGCAATGTAGTTCAGCAATGTTGACTTACCCTTACCATTTTTACCGATAATAGCCAAACGCTTACCCTTCTCCATAGCAAAGGTCACCCCCTGAAAAAGTGGCTCATCAGGGTTATATCCAAAGCCTAGATCTTCTGCACGAAAGATGACTTTCGCAGGTGTCTCTTTGTAGCTGAAGTTAAATGACAAATTGGCATCACTTTGCAAGTCCTCCATGTCATCCATTTTGTCAAGTTCTTTTTGCTTAGACTGAGCAAGTGCAGCTGTAGAGGCTCTTGCTTTATTACGTGCTACAAAATCTTCAAGATCTTTACGCTTTTTATCTTGATTTGCTTTCGTCTTTTCATAGGTTTCATCTTCCATTTCAAGCGTTGAGTAGTACTTATAACTGTCACCCTGAACCAAACGAAGCCCTTTACGCTGAACACCCATTGTGTGTGTCGTCACAGAATCCATAAAGTCACGATCGTGCGTGATGAGTATCACTTCACCTTCAAACTCTTTAATGAACCCTCTTAACCATCGTAAAGAGATAATATCCAGATAGTTGGTAGGTTCATCCAGCAGTAACATATTTGGCTCTGTTGCCAAAAGCTTTACAAGGTTGATACGTATCTGATACCCTCCGGAAAAACTCAAAGGATCTTTATCTAGATCTTCTTCTGTAAATCCAAGTCCAAAGAGAAGTTTTTCTATCTTGTAAAAGTTCCATTGTTCATCTTCAGGAAGTACAAGTGCACACTCTTCACGTACCGTCTTTTCTGTAAACTCCAAGTGCTGACGAAGTGTACCTATCATATAATTTTTAGGGATGCTCACATCTCCGGAGTCATAGCTCTCTTCACCAAGAATTATCTTAAAAAGCGTAGATTTACCAGACCCGTTACGTCCTACAAAACCTATCTTCTGTCCTTGAGAGAGCTTGAGATTGACATCATTAAAAAGCGTTTGTCCGCCGAAACTTTTAGAGAGGTTGGTAAGTTGTATCATTTGTATATCCATATATGGGAAGATTTTTAACCCAAATTATGTAATGATCTTATGAAAATAGTCTTTGAGCTTGTGTTTAGGGTGCTTGCAAAAAATTTGAGGTTAACCCATTGGTTAAATGATGATTTTTTGTAAATATCCTAGACGCAATGACAAATGCTAGTTTTATGATGCCTATTACATAATTTAGGTTGCAATTATATCCAAAAGTGTATTAGGTCACATAACATATGTTTGAAAGTAATTTCATTCTATAATGAACACATAACATTTTTCAAAAGGATAAAAAATGAGCGATACTAACTTAAAACACTTAGAAAAGATTAAAGATACCATTGATAAATCAAATACACTTACAGAAGAAGAAAAAAGTGATTCCATGAAACGTATCGAAGAGTGGTACAGAGAAGATCAGGCATCTGGTACTTTTTTACAGGAGTTGAGTGAACTTTCACCGACGATCAAAGCACTACTCGCTGAACTTGGACTTATCTAACATACTACCCTGCTTTTTAGCAGGGTAGTATCCAACTTCCAACTGTAGTAGCTCTATCTACTAATAATCCTTAAACTCACCCGTACTCAATTTCATCTTCAAACCATCAAGTGCCTCTTGCATAATATCTATAATCATATTTCCAGCTAGCTTTGCATCAGCTTCAGGCACATCCCAATTCGTAATTTTCATATTGACCTTAAAGATCGCATTTACTTCGGAGATGATCTCATTTTTTCTTCCTAAAATATCTTGTTCTACTGGATTCATAATATGTCCTTTTAGTATATGAGCTTAATAATATAGTACTCCTCTAACATTAAAAAGTATCTGAAGCAGAAAAAATATGCTATAGTTAAGTATGAAAATACAAATATGTAAGAAATTCTCGAAAATAAATAAGCTTCAGAAAAAACTCACGAGAGCTTTTCCTGATGATACGGTTAGTGTAAAATCATGTATCAGTATGTGTAAGCTGTGTAAAAAACAGCCTGTAGCCAAAGTAAAGGGAAAGAAACTCAAATCAAAACGTATCTCAAAGCTCATCTCAAAGATAAATGAGCTCTAAAACCTACGAACAACACGCTCAGCCAAATCCATCTTCAAGCGGTACGCTCATAGAGATGAGTTCTTCTTTTTCAGCTATCATCTCCCCATTTTGAATGATCGTATAACTTACTTTCACTGAATCACGGATAGAGTTTACCGTCGTACAGTAACTCTCCAAAGATGCCCCAATATAACGCTTCGCTTTAGTTGTATCAAACTCTCCGTCAAATTCAAAAATAATATGCATAAATGCAAATTTCATAGGAACAGAGTCTGTTCGCTCTATCTCTGCCTTTACAGAGTAGTTATTCACTTCATACCCATCATTCTCAGCCATCATCACAAGGTCTATCCCCGTACATCCTATGATACTCGTCGCGAAATACTCCACAGGGGTGATCTCTTTACAATCTAAAATATAAGAAGACTTTGTTGTATTTGCCTTAAACTTCTTATCACCTAGATACTCTACCGATACATTCATATCTACTCCTAAGATTTTTTGTCATAGTGTACAGTAAATGACTTATATTTTTACCATAAATGTCATCATAGTGTGTGAAGCTTACCTGACCTTAAGGATAACAAATGTAAAACCTCTTTATGACACTAGATAATCTTAAATATAAAACTGCATATCTTTCGCTGGATAGCGAATTTTACGATATGACCGATCCCATACCACTTGATGATCCTTATCTGATCAGCTTCAATCCCAATGCCGCAAAACTAATTGATCTTGATAGCAGCAGCAAGGATGATCCCCGTTTTGTAGCATTGCTCAACGGTACCTTCATCCCCAAAGGGACACGTCCCTTTTCCATGTGTTATGCAGGGCATCAGTTTGGAAATTACGCACCACGTCTAGGAGATGGAAGGGCTATCAATCTTGGAAGTATCAATGGATGGAACCTTCAAACCAAAGGGAGCGGTGAAACAAGATATGCACGTACGGCAGACGGTCGTGCCGCCATGCGCTCTTCCATTCGAGAGTACCTGATGAGCGAAGCAATGCACCATCTTGGTATTCCCACTACACGTGCCCTTGGTATCATCGGATCACAGACGAAGATCATACGAAATCAAATAGAGAACGCAGCCATCGTCATGAGACTATCACCAAGTTGGGTGCGTTTTGGTACATTCGAATACTTTTACTATTTTAAAGAATACGATAAACTCAGATCACTCGCTGACTACACCATCACCGAATCCTACACACATCTGCAAGATGATGAAGATCGTTACTACAAGTTTTTTTGTGAAGTTGTTGATCGGACGGCTAAGCTGATTGCACAGTGGCAAGGACTGGGTTTTTGCCATGGCGTGATGAATACAGACAACATGTCCATTGCAGGTCTCACCATAGACTATGGACCCTATGCTATGCTGGATGATTTTGAGTATGGCTTTGTCTGTAACCAGACCGACAAGGCAGGCCGTTACAGTTACGGTGACCAACCCAATGTCTCCTACTGGAACCTTACCATGCTCTCCAAAGCACTTTCTCCTCTCATCGACAAAGAGAGAATGCAAAAAAAACTCGATGATTATGGCAACTTCCTCTACCCCGATGCTTACATAGATGTGATGAGAGAAAAACTGGGGCTGGAAATGAAGCTGGATGAAGATGTCGAACTCATCACCGATCTGGTAGGCACCCTGCAAGATGCCTACATTGACTATACCTTTTTCTTTCGAACGCTCAGCCGCTATGATGGTGACAGGATGCCTCTCTTTGATATCGCCATGAATCCAGTGCCCGTTGACGGCTGGCTTAACATGTATGATAAACGTTTGTCAAAAGAAGTCCATACACAAGATGAGCGCCAAAAAGCAATGCTAAAGACCAACCCAAAATATGTGTTGAAAAACTATATGCTCCAAGAAGCAATAGACCTTGCACAAAAAGGGGATTTCTCTATGGTAGAGACACTGCTGCATATAGCAGCACATCCATTTGACGAACTACCGGAGTGTGAACGTTTCGCGGGGGAGACACCAGAGGAACACAAAAATGTCTGCCTCTCCTGTTCGTCTTAATGACGATGAGAAGTATATAGTTTTCATCTCTTTAATATAGAAATTGAAAATAAATTTATAAATATTATAGTTTATTCAGCCACTTCTTCAAACTCTCTATCTGTTCTAAAGTTCTTACTGTAGCAGTTCCACCTTCAGATTTACGGGCATTCATAGAGGCGCGGTTGTCAAGAAGTGCTACTACACCTTCTCCTATACGTTCGTCTATGCTTTGTAAGTCTTCTAAAGAAAGTTCTGAGATGTCTAGCCCTTTTTCTTCTGCCAAGTTTACTGCATTACCGGTGATATGGTAGGCATCACGGAAAGGTAAGCCTGCTTCTTTCACGAGGTAGTCTGCAAGGTCTGTAGCTGAGAGGTGGCCTATCATACATGCTGCTTCCATTTTGTCTACATTGACTGTCATGTCTGCTATCATCTCTTCAAGAACCTGAAGTGAAAGTGTTGCTGTTCTTACAGAATCAAATACACCTTCTTTGTCCTCTTGCATATCTTTGTTGTACGCAAGTGGCAAACCTTTCATCACTGTAAGAAGTGCAACGAGGTTACCATTTACACGTCCTGTTTTCCCTCTAAGAAGTTCAGGGATGTCCGGGTTTTTCTTCTGTGGCATGATCGAAGAACCTGTGGCATGTCTGTCAGAAAGAGTCACCCATCTAAATTCACTTGCAGACCACAAGATGAGCTCTTCACTTAAACGGCTCATATGCATCATCATAGTAGAGATGTTAAAGAGTATCTCCAGTGCAAAGTCTCTGTCACTTACCGTGTCAAGACAATTCAATGTTGGTGCATTGAACCCGAGTTTATCTGAAGTGATCTGACGAGAGATATTATGAGGTGTACCAGCCAATGCAGCACATCCTATAGGAGAGTAGTTATTACGCTCATAAGAGCTTATAAAACGCTCATAATCACGTTTAAACATACTTGCATAAGCCATCATATGGTAACCGAAGTTTATAGGCTGTGCATGTTGCAGGTGTGTCATACCAGGAAGCATGACTTCTGCATTTTCTTCTGCTACATTTATAAGTGTTTTGATGTTCTCTAAAAGCAGGTTAGCGATGGCTTTTGTGTTGTTCTGTACATAGAGTCTAAAGTCAAGTGCAACCTGGTCATTTCGGCTACGAGCTGTGTGTAGGCGTTTACCCGCGTCCCCTACTTTTTCAGTGAGTCTACCTTCGATGGCCATATGGATGTCTTCATCATCACCATCAAGTTTAAATGCTCCAGACTCTATCTCACCCAGGATCTCATATAATCCGCCTTCTATCTTCTCATAATCATCATTAGAGATGATACCCTGTTCACAAAGCATATATGCATGCGCTCTTGATCCCTCTATATCTTCAGCATAGAGTGCTTTATCAAATGGCAGTGAGTTATTAAGATCTTGAAGTAATTGTGAACTCTTTTCAGAGATTCGTGCAGAGGCTATTTTTTTAGACATGATTGTTTCCTAGGAAATTGATAATTATGAGTATTTTATCGTAAAGAACGTTTGATTAGGTTTTAGAAAATAGAAGGTACAAAGAGGCAGCCCAAACTAGAAGAACATCAAAAGAGATTTAGTACTTTTGGACAAGGTGAAAACATGTTCAATTAGAATGTTTAAAACAGCTGCCTTTTGTAAATAAATTATATATATTTATTATTAAAATATCATTAATAATTATGATGAAGTTCAATTTTAATGATAAATATAAATTAATTAGGGCTAATCCATAAAATATTAGACAAGAAAAAAGTATAAAATAAATTAAGAATCGTGATCTAAGTTAAATTCTAAGGGGAAAAGTATAAATGAAGAGCCTAAAAAAAGGGAGTGTATTAAGGAGATAAGGCTCTTCTAAAAAAAGATAACCGGGACAAGAGAAACAAGGAAGTTTACAAATTTTGGACAAGGAGTAAAACAAATCTCTTGAAAGGGAAGTGGTTACCTTTCTAAATATATTATAAACGATAGGGGTTAATGGTGAGTAAATAAACTATTAATAGTATATCAGATAGTAAGATCATTCGTAAACTAGAGGTATTTAAACAGTAAAAAAGCTAAA
>NZ_JBFENQ010000003.1:0-31195 GCF_041551015.1 Sulfurovum sp.
GAACAAAGTCCACACTTGTAAAATAGTTTAAAGGCAGCAGATGTCCCAATTTTTATTGGAAGCACAAAATATTTCCCACGGGTTTGATACCCTTTTATTTCATGATGTAAACTTTTCTTTAAAACCATCACAAAGTGCAGCGATCATCGGTCGAAGCGGCTGTGGAAAGTCTACACTTTTACATATATTTTCAACTTTTATCAAACCTGATAAAGGCAGTGTAACACTTTTTGGGAAAGATCTTTACAGCCTTGATGATAAGGCTATTGAAGCACTACGACGTTATGATATAGGGATCATCTTTCAGTTTCATTACTTGTTTAAAGGTATGACTGCAATGGAAAATGTTGAGGTGGCCAGTATGTTAAGTGCGGAGAAGATCGATGATACCATACTTGAAAAACTAGAGATCAAAGAACTGATGAAACAAAAAATAGGTGAACTCTCAGGTGGTCAGCAGCAACGTGTCTCTATCGCAAGGGTATTGAGTAAGAATCCTCGTATCATTTTTGCAGATGAACCTACAGGGAACTTGGACAAAGAGACTGCAGAACTTGTGATGGATGTACTGATGGATTATATTAAAGAGACAGGTGCTGGACTCTTACTGGTGACCCATGATGAGAGTATGGAAGCACGCTGTGATGTTTCTTATAAGATCGAAGATAAAATACTCAAGGAGAAAGTATGAAAATAGATGTAATGAATGTACTCTATACTACCTCTATGGTGCTTTTGGCTTTTGTTGCAGCTATTGTGATCACAAAAACGATCTCTAAATATACGAAGAAAGAGGATGAGGAACAAAAGTAGAAAAAGCCACTTTATACCTACCTACCTTGCTTGCGCGATAAGTACACCCTCTAACAGTTTATCTATATCTCCATCAAGGATGGCATCTACATTTGTAAAAGCCTGGTTGGACCTTGTGTCTTTGACTTGCTGATAAGGTTGCATCACGTAAGAGCGTATTTGGTGCCCCCATCCAATTTCTGATTTTTCTACACCATCCAAAACAGCTTGTTTCTTAGCCATCTCATACTCATAAAGACGGGATTTTAGCATCTTCATCGCTGCAGCTTTATTTTTATGCTGACTTCTGTCATTTTGACACTGTACGATGATATTTGTAGGTATATGGGTAAGGCGGATGGCTGATTCTGTTTTGTTAACATGCTGTCCACCTGCACCCGAGGCACGGTACGTATCCACACGTAAATCTTTGTCTTCGATGGTAATGTCTATGTCATCATCTATCTCCGGTGATACCATCACTGAAGAAAATGAAGTATGACGCTTGGCATTGGAATCAAAAGGAGAGATACGTACTAGTCTATGGATACCATTTTCAACTTTGAGGTAGCCATAGGCATTTTCTCCCTTTATGATGAAAGAGACATCTTTTATACCTGCTTCTTCTCCAGCCTGATAGTCAAGTCCTTCGACTTTAAATCCATGTCTCTCTGCCCAACGTAAATACATACGGTAAAGCATACTGGCCCAATCCTGTGATTCAGTTCCACCAGCTCCTGGGTGTATGGAGACGATGGCATTGGCACCGTCATGTTCACCACTGAGCATTATCTGTACCTCTAAAGCATTGGTATTTTCCTGTAGGCTTTGGGCATCTTCATAAAGCATCTCCAAGGTCTCTTCATCATTTTCTGCTTTGGAGAGTTCAAAATACTCACTGGCATCATGCACTGCATCATACGCATTATTATAGGTCTCCAATATACGTTCAGCTTTGGTTTTCTCTTGAGAAATTTTTCCTGCATTGGCTGCATCGTTCCAGAAGTCAGGGTCTTGCTGCATATCTTCTATCTCTTTTAGTCTCTCTTGCAAGAGATCAGGTTTTACAATATTTTTAATATTATCCATTTTGATAGTAAGTGATTTAAGTAATTCGCTGTATTCATATGCATCCATAGTAAAAACCTAGTGTAATTTTGATATGATTTTATCAAAATATAGTGAAATATGAGGTTAGAGATGGTTATTGTTCGGACAATAGAGGCTTTACAGGAAGCAAAAAAAATATTATTGGGTTCTATAGGTTTTGTACCTACGATGGGAGCACTACACAAAGGACATCTTTCACTGATCCAAAAAGCCAGACAAGAAAATGAGCATGTTATTGTTTCCATCTTTGTCAACCCTACACAGTTTCTGGAAGGGGAAGACTTAGATGCGTACCCTCGTAAAGAAGAAGCAGATACAAAGATATGTCAATTGGCAGGTGTAGATATACTTTTTATGCCTACCATAGATGCTATGTATGAAGATGATGAACTACGTATAAGTGCACCTGCTATTCGTGGGTACATTTTGGAAGGTGAAAAGCGTCCAGGGCATTTTGATGGTATGCTACAAGTAGTGATGAAACTTCTTAATCTCAGTGGTGCACACAATGCTTACTTTGGGAAAAAAGATGCGCAACAGCTGGCACTCATCAAGCAAATGGTTAAAAACTATTTTATGGATGTAAATATCATTCCCTGTGAAATTATACGGGATGAGAATGGTTTGGCTTTGAGTAGTCGTAATGTCTACTTGCAAGGTGAGGAAAAAACACGTGCACTCTCTCTTGCCCGTTCACTCAAACGTGCGACCAAAATGGTCATGGCAGGTGAGCTCAATGTAGGAGTGATCAAAAAAGAGATGTTGACTGTACTTGAAGAGACAGATCAGGTTGAATATGTGGCTATAGTAGACAGAGAATTCAAAGCACTTGACACGGTAGAGATAGGTAATACGATCATCCTCGCTGCAGCATGGGTAGGCAAGCCTAGATTGATCGATAATTTGTGGATCTAAAATAGATCTTCAAAAAGTTCTTGTGTTGATTTATCTTTTGCAGGTGTTGTGTTCACTGGTTTAGGTTTTGGAGTAGGTGTTTTTTCAATTTTAAAAAGTTCTTTCACTGTCGGTGCAGGTTTTTTTACTGGCTCTACCGTCACCTTTTTCTCTTCTGCTTTTTGCACTACTGTTGGTTCATGTATGATCTTAGGAGGGATTTTTGGTTCTACTTTGATTTCCGGACTGGATACTTCCAATCCACCTTCAGGTTTAAGATAATCCAGTTCTACAAGTATGTCAATCATTCTTCTAAATGTAGGTACAGCTGATTGTGATGCGAAGTATTTATAGGGTTTTTTAGCACGTATCACCAACGCACCGATCGTATATTTATGACCCTCTTTGTCATTGGCAAAACCATAAAAGCTACTGTGATACTCTCTCACATAACGACCATTTTTAGCGATGTGTGCGGTTCCTGTTTTCCCACCTATTTCCAAACCTGGGTACTGTGCTTTAACTCCAGTACCTCGTTTGACCACTTCTAAAAGAATGTCATGTACCTGGCCGGCAGACTTTTTATTGACAGCCTGTACATTACCTATTTCCGGTTCCAGTGTATAGTGGTTTCCTTTGGCATCCTGCAGATAGTCTACAAGGCGTGGCGTCATGGCTAAACCATCATTGTTGAAAGCTGAGTAGGCTTTCATGAGTTGGGTGAAAGTTACCATCATACCATAACCAAAGGAAGAGTTGGCTCTATGCATTTTATGATCGAGTAATCTAAGTGGTTTAAGCGAACCGGGCAGATCACGAGTGAGGTCTATTCCTGTTTTTTGGGCAATACCAAATTTGAGTAAGCCCTCTCTAAACTCTTTGCCTGTAAGTAGCCATGATATTTGAGATGTACCGATGTTGGAAGAGTGCACAATAATATCCGTTACGGGAAGAGACTCAAAATAATCATCATCACTTACACTCTGACCACCTGTAATGTCAAATTTCTTATATCCTGTCTTAAACCATGTATCAGGGGTGATTCTCTTTTTGTCAAGTGCCATTGCAATGGTAAGAGGTTTAAGTACGGAACCTGCCTCATAAGGGTACTCTGTAAATTTCGGTACGAGTGCAGCGATATCTTTTTGCCTAATGTACGAAGGGTCGTAACGTTCAGAACTTGCCAAACTTAGTATTTTACCTGTTTTACTCTCCATGATACCTACAATGATCTCATCGGCATCAATGCTGAGTTTCATTTGATCGATCATGAGTTCAACACGTCTTTGTAGAGCAAGTGGAATGTTGAGATGAAGATCCAGCCCATCTACACGTTGCATCTTAATACTGTTTTTGTCATGGATGACTGCACCAACCACATCACGTTTACCCTGAAAATACCCATTTTTTTTGGATGTGATATGTTTTTCATATGCCCGTTCAAGACCTTTTTTCCCTGATGGACGAGTATATCTACCATCACTCTTATCACCTACATAACCCAATATGGGACTTAACACATCTTTAAGAGGAAAACGTCTGCTCTCACCATTTTCAATGATATCCAAACCATAAACAACTTCTATGCCACTACGTGTTTTGATAGGCTGAAAGACATCCAATTTTTGTAATTTATAAGCGAGTGATTTGAGCTGCATAGCGGAGCGTGCATGAATGGTTTTAGAGAGGATAATATTACCTTTTATCTCTTGGCCTTTACGATTTTTAAATTTTTTAAGAATCTTTTTTTCAGGGATTCCGCTATAGATACTAAAGAGTTTGACAAAAAGTGCTTTTTTGTCAGGATCTATACTCGCTCCACGTACCACTGCCTGATAGGTTTTTTCTGAACTGCTGAGTGTATAATCATCTGCAGAGATGATAGCCCCACGAAATGAACGGTCATAAATGGTAGTATTGTGGCTGGGAATACGTCTGTCTGAAGAGATGGTATTCAGGACTGAAAATAAGAAAATACCCATAAAAAGCACTAAGAATAAAAAAAGAACAGATATTTTGTTCTTTCTTTGATGTATTGCTTTATTTTGTATTTCTTTATGATTCGGCATTTAGTGCCTTAGTATACTGATCTTTAGCTCTTGTATTCATATTTCCCTCTTATAAGAGTATAATTTTATCAAAGTTATCTATTAAATTTGATAAAATACTAATTAATATGGATTATAACTTAATAAAAGAGAAAACGATATGATAGACAAACCCTTGTTAGCTGGTGTCATGGTACTTTTGACACTTTCATTAGTGATGAGTTATTCTCTCTCAACATATACAGTAGTACACTTTCATTATTCAGATTTTCACTTTTTTATACGACAAAGCATGGCTGTGTTTATAGGTTTCATAACGATGGTGCTTTTGAGTAAAATGGATCCTGACAGATGGTTTTCCAGAATAGGGCTTTTACTCTTTTTTGTATTTTTTATCTTGATGATCGTGATGCAATTTTTGCCTTCTTCTTTGGTTAATGCAGTCGGAGGGGCTAAAAGATGGATACGTGTAGGACCAATGTCGATCGCACCTGTTGAGTTCTTCAAAGTAGGATTTATTTTCTTCTTATCATGGAGCTTTTCTCGTAAATTACTTGACAAGACAAAAATGGGATTTTGGGAAGAAGTACGTGCTTTTACTCCTTACCTTTTTGTCTTTCTTGTAGCTGTAGTTCTCATTGCTGTATTCCAAAAAGATTTAGGTCAAGTGGTTGTTTTGGGTGTGACATTGACGATACTGTTCTTGTTTATCGGTAGTTCATGGAAATTTTTTCTCACACTCATTACTGCTGGACTTACAGCATTCATAGGGCTTATCTTTTTTGCCCCTCACCGTATGGCAAGGATAAAAAGTTGGTGGGGAACGGTACAGGATAATATACTTTCTGTTCTGCCTTTTGACGCAGCACAAAGCCTTCGGATAGAGGCTGGAAAAGAGCCTTATCAGATATCTAACTCCCTCAATGCTATTCATAATGGTGGCTTTTTCGGGCAAGGTCTGGGTAATGGACAGTTTAAATTAGGCTATTTAAGTGAAGTGCATACAGATTTTATATTGGCAGGTATTACAGAAGAGTTAGGGTTTTTAGGGCTTACCTTGGTAACACTAACGATGTTATTTATTGTATTTCGTATTTTCAAAATAGCTTCAAAAGTGAAAAGTCCTATGTATTATCTTTTTTCCATAGGAGCAGGGCTGCTTATTGCATTGGCATTTATTGTGAATACTTATGGTATCTCAGGCATTACACCTATTAAAGGAATTGCCGTACCGTTCTTAAGTTATGGGGGTTCACATATATGGGCTTCTTGTATCGCTATAGGTATGGTGTTGATGATATCTAAAAAAGTGCCAAGAGACAGTAGGGGGAGAATGCGATGAGCATCGTGATGACAGGTGGGGGAACAGGTGGACATTTGGCCATCATTAAAGCAGTTAAAGAACATTTAGATGATGAAGAACTTATCTATATTGGTTCAACCAAAGGGCAAGATAAACAGTGGTTTGAAAATGATGATGACTTTACATACAAATATTTTTTTGAGACACGTGGCGTGGTAAACCAAGGTGCTTCAGGTAAAGTAAAATCTCTTTTTATGTTGGCTAAAGCAACAGTGAAAGCCATCAAGCTATTAAAAAAACATAAGGCTAAAGTGGTTTTTTCTGTAGGTGGCTTCTCTGCGGCAGCTACTGCATTTGCCGCAAAGATATTAGGCATCCCTTTGGTTATACATGAACAAAATGCAGCACTGGGTTCACTCAATAAATTACTCAAACCTCATGCTGCAGCCTTCATCTCTTCATATCTCGAAGAGAGTCCCATCAAAGCGTATCCGATCAAACAGGTATTTTTCGAGAATGCCCGTATACGAGACAAAGTTCATACGATCATCTTTCTTGGAGGGTCTCAAGGTGCAAAGGCTATCAACAGTCTGGCTTTACAGATAGCACCCCAACTCAAAGAGAGAGAGATCAAAATCATCCATCAGGCTGGACAGAACAACATTGATGAGGTACAAAAAGCCTATGATGATCTAGGTATAGAAGCTGAAGTGTTCGGTTTTACGGACAAACTGGCAGACTATATGAATGAAGCAGATTTTGCCATAGCACGATCAGGTGCGTCAACACTGTGGGAACTTTCTGCTACGGCGGTACCTACACTCTACATTCCTTACCCTTATGCTGCAAGTGACCATCAGTTCCATAATGCACAGTTCTTGGTAGAAAAAGATCTTGCATGGATTATGAGAGAAAACGAGATAGATACGGAAAAGGTCTTGGCACTGTTGGATGAGAATCTGTCAGATAAGAGTAAGGGACTTATGGAGATCGTTGAAAAAAATGGCAGTGAAAAAATTGCTGAGTTATTGACACAAATCTGACACGATTATTAAGTATTATTTCTTAAATTTTAAAGTAAAAGGGTTTATAGTGAAAAAAATTGTGAGTGTGCTTTTTGTGGGGATAACAACATTGGTATTGAGTGGTTGTGGTGGAGGAAGTAGTGATAATCCTGAAGCTGTATTAGATGTATATTATCTCACTGATGATTTGGGATTTGGTGTAAATGGAGTACCTTATGATTGCGAAAGTGGTTATTTTGGGAATACGGGTGATGGAGGTTCTGATGGGGATTTTGATTTTGATCCTAGAGGCGATAGTTGCTATTTTGATTTATCAGTTGTTACAGATGAACTGTATATTGAGGATGAAAATTATAATGGTGTAGCTGGGCTAGATTATATATGTTCCCCATTTACTAAAATATTAAGTACTACAGAAAATTTGGGTTGGTTAGAGTATTTTGATACACTTAATGATACCTCTTGCACAATATATTTTCCTTCTTATTGAAGTGGAATACAATGAAACTTTATTCATAAAAAAATAGTTGAATGATGACACAAAGATAACATAATTATTGTGTATTATATGCTTGAACCTATCCGCACTGGGGCTGTATGTACTGAAATAGAACGTATAGTCTTGCTAAATTTTACTCTTTACCTACCAATAACCACATTTTAGATAAAATATCACTAATTTTTATAACACAATTTTAGGATCATTTTATCATGGATATCAGAAAAGAATTTCTAGACTTTTTTCAAAGTAAAGGGCATCAGCTCATACCATCTTCACCACTCGTACCAGACGATGCAACACTTATGTTTACCAATGCAGGTATGGTACAGTTTAAGAACATTTTTACAGGTGAAGCACCTATCCCTGCAACACCTCGTGCTACTTCTTCACAGACTTGTTTAAGAGCAGGTGGAAAGCACAATGACCTTGATAATGTAGGGTATACAGCACGTCACCATACACTTTTTGAAATGCTGGGGAACTTCTCTTTTGCGGATTATTTCAAGGAAGAAGCCATTGCGTATGCATGGGAGTTCATTACAGACGAGAAATATTTGAACCTTCCGGTTGATAAACTATGGGTGACTGTACATGATAGCGATGATGAAGCTGAAGAACTGTGGAAAAAGCATATAGCAGCAGATCGTATCCTTCGTTTTGGTGATTCAGATAACTTCTGGCAGATGGGTGACACGGGTCCTTGCGGTCCTTGTTCTGAAATTTTCTATGATCAAGGTGAAGAAAACTTTGGTGGTCCGGAAGATAAAATGGGCGGAGAGGGTGATAGATTTTTAGAGATCTGGAACTTGGTATTCATGCAGTATTTCCGTGATGAAACAGGTACACTCAATCCACTTCCAAAACCTAGTATTGATACGGGTATGGGACTTGAGAGAGTGGTTGCGATCAAAGAGGGCAAGTTAAACAACTATCACTCATCACTTTTCATGCCTTTCTTGGAGAAGATCGGTGAACTTGTAGGTGCACCTTATGACTTTGATGCAGCAAATTCTGCTTCTTACCGTGTTATCGCTGACCACTTGCGTTCATGTTCTTTTTTACTTGCACAGGGTGTGAACTTTGACAAAGAGGGGCGTGGATATGTCCTTCGTCGTATTATGCGTCGTGCGATTCGTCACGGGTACTTACTGGGGTTACGTGAACCGTTTATGTATAAACTAGTTGATACACTGATTGATCTGATGGGTGAGCAATATGACTATCTTACAAGTAGAGCTGAAGCGATAAAAACAGCTATGAAAATGGAAGAAGAGCGTTTCTTTGATACGATTGAAGCGGGGATCAAACTTTTTAATGAAGAATTAGAAAATACTTCTGACGTATTCAATGGTGAAGTGGCATTTAAACTGTATGATACGTACGGTTTCCCGCTTGACCTTACAGAAGATATGCTACGTGAGAAAAATATCAAACTTGATATCGATGCATTTGATGCAAAGATGGAAGCGCAAAAAGCACAATCCAAAGCGAATTGGAAAGGTACAGGTGACGCTGCAGAAACAGGTGACTTTAAAGCACTTAAAGAGAAGTTTGACAACAATGAGTTTGTAGGTTACACGAGCAACACCGCTCAGGCAAAAGTATTGGCACTGCTAGATGAAGATTTTAAACAGGTAGAGAGTATCGATGGCAAGGGTTGGGTACTTCTTGACAAAACACCATTTTATGCAGAGTCAGGTGGACAGACAGGTGATCGTGGAACACTTAATGCAGATGTAAAAGTACTTGACACGAGAAAATTCTTAGAGATAAACCTTTCGGAAGTAAAAGGTAAACTCGCTGTAGGGGATGAAGTGGAAGCAGTGGTAGATAACAGACGTGCTGAGATAGAAAAACATCACTCAGCGACGCATTTACTTCATGCAGCACTGAGAGACATTCTAGGTGACCACATCGCACAGGCGGGATCACTCAATGACGACAAAAGATTGCGTTTTGACTTTTCTCATCCACAGGCGATGACAGCAGAAGAGATAGCCAAAGTGGAAGCATGGGTGAATGATAAAATTTCTAGAGCTATTGCAGGTAAAACAGAAGTGATGTCTGTAGATGAAGCGAAGAACTCTGGAGCTATGGCACTCTTTGGCGAGAAATATGGTGATGAAGTACGTGTGGTAAGTTTTGCCGGAGACTCTATAGAACTTTGTGGTGGTACACACGTAGAGAATGCTTCTCAGATAGGTCTTTTTATGATCACTAAAGAGAGTGGTGTGAGTGCAGGTGTAAGACGTATAGAAGCGATTTGTGGAAATGCTGCAAGAGAAGCGGTAACTGCACTGAGAGATGAATTAAATGAGATTAAAATCGAACTTAAGAACCAAAATCCGATAGCAGGTATCGCTAAACTCAAAGAGCAGGTGAAAGCACTGAAGGGTGAACTAGCTTCTGCACTGAGCAGCAGTCAAAAAGAGTTGAGTGCCGTTGAGATTAATGGTATAAATGTCATCATAGAAGAAGTTGAAAATGGTGACATTAAAACCATGATAGATGAGATTAAAAACAAATATGACAATATTGCAGTGATGCTTTTCATGAAAAAAGGTGACAAAGTTATGCTTGCGGCAGGGTCTAAAAATACGCCGATCAAAGCAGGTGACTGGATCAAAACTATTGCACCGATCGTTGGGGGAGGTGGTGGTGGACGTCCTGACTTTGCACAGGCAGGGGGGAAAGACCCAAGTAAGATCACGACAGCGTTAGAAGAATCAAAAGTTTATTTAAGTGAAATCCTAGAAGGAGGAAATTAGCATGACAGAACTATTTAACAACTATGGACATTTAATTGTCTTTTTACATGTACTATCTGCCTTTATTTGGGTAGGTGGAATGATAGTGATACGTGTGGCAGTTCATCCCGTAATTCAACGAGGTGGAGTGACTGCAGGGGAGATGTTGCAAAACGATGTAATGTCTTCTATGTTAGTACCCAAACAGAGATTAGGTATTACTTTGCAGATAACAGGTAGACTATTTAATCTTGTCATGCTGTTCATTGCGATTTTATTTGTCACGGGTTTGATGATGGCTATAGCTACAGGTGGACATCATGGTGATTTAAAATCATTTTTTCTTTCAAAAGAGATTATCTGGACGATCATGGCAGTTAATTACACCTACATGTATATCAAACGTGCAAAAGCATGGAAGCTATATTCTAAAGGTGAAGTTGCACTCGCTAAAGCACAGATGAGTTTTATTCCTAATTTACTTTTACCTATCAATATTGTGTTAGGAATCGTAGCATTATGGTTAGGTGTATCTCTTAGAGGACTGTAATGATCTACCTATGTTTCATTGATGGGATGGGAAATGAACAAAGTCCATTTTCCTACGTTAACACTGAGTTTTCTTCAGCAGAAGGCTCACGTGACTAGTCACGTATATAGAGTGAAGGATAAAAAATAGTTATGATTTGTTTATGTTCATCTTCTGAAAGCAGGGCGTTGCTTCTCAATAACTTTGGAATCGATTTCATTCAAAAGTCAGTCGATTATGATGAAGAGCAGATCACTATGCCCATAGCAAAAGATTTTGTCTATATGGCAAGTAAAGGTAAATTGGATGCAGCTGTCCGTGAGTTCGGATTGGATATACCTCTACTTTGTGCAGACACTGTTATCGCAGATGCTGATGGAACTATCTTACGAAAAGCCAAAAATGTAGAAGATGCAAGACGTATATTGAACATACAAAGCGACTCTATTATTTCTATTATCTCCTCTGTACACTACAAAGCAAAAAAACTTGCTTTTTCAGATATTTCAGCAACGTATTATCATTTTTCAAAGTTTGATGAAGATGATCTGGAAAGATATCTTGAGAGTGGACTATGGAAGGGTAAAGCAGGGGGATGTATGGTTGAAGGCTTTTGCAAAAAATACATCAAATCTGTAGATGGTTATGAGAGTACGGCAATGGGACTACAAGTGGAAACATTATTGCCATGGATAAAGGTTGGAAGTTAATATGTATGAAAACGAATTAAAAGCTCTCAAAAAAGCGGGACGATTTAGAGAGCGTAAACTTTTTGATGAGAGTTTGGATGACTTGGCTTCTAATGATTATCTGGGTTTGTCATTGAATAAAAAACAGTTTAAAAAAGCAGTAAAACTTGTCAATGAATATGATACAGTAAGCTCCAAAGCCAGTATGTTGGTGAATGGATACCATCCTATTCACAGAATGTTTGAACAGACCATGGCAGAGTATAATGGTTTTGAAGAAGGGATTGTGGTAGGTTCTGGGTTTCTTGCAAATATGGCGCTCATAGAATCACTGGTTCGTAAAGGTGATATACTTTTTATGGACGAAGAGTATCATGCTTCTGGTGTGATGGCTTCACAGCTTTTGGGAGACAGGGTAGTCACATTTGCCCATAATGATGTTGAAGACTTAAAAGAGAAGTTGGCGGCACATCCGGCTAAAAGACAGATCATTGCAGTGGAAGGTGTCTACTCTATGGGTGGAGATCTTTGTAAGAAAGAGATATTTAACCTTGCTGATCAAGTTAAAGCACTGCTCATCGTTGATGAAGCACACAGTGCAGGCGTACTTGGATTAAAACTGCTGGGTATCTTTGAGTATTATGGGATTAGGATCAATGAAAGACATATAAAGATGGGGACATTGGGTAAAGCCTATGGTTCTTATGGGGCATATATTTTGGCTTCCAAAAATGTCATAAGTTTCCTGGAAAACAGAGCAAAACCTATCATCTATTCTACTGCACCTTCTGTGTTTGATACGGCACTGGCACTGGTCAATGTAAAACATATACGTAAAAATGCAGAAAAATATACAAAGAAGATCTTGGAACGCCAAATGGCAGTAAGAAAACAGTTGGGTATCAACTGTCAAAGTCTCATTGTGCCTATAGAGATGCCAAGTAATGAGCATGCATTGTTTGTGCAGAAAGGGTTGATGGCTCAAGGGTATCTGGTAGGAGCAATCCGTCAGCCTACGGTGGAAAAGCCTATCATAAGGGTGATACTGAATTTGGGTGTCTCTGTTAAAAAGATCAGACATGCGTTAGCACTCATTAGCCATAACACGGTACAATAAGCATTAAAAATAAAAAAATGTATATATTCATCATAAAGGGTCTGCGTGTTTCATAGTTTAGTAAAAGGTTCCATTATCTTAGCCATACTATTTGGTGTAGCACTGACTGCAGCTTTTATTTATGCTTATCAAGAGATATCGTTAGATGCAGATAAACTCATTAACTATAAGCCAGAAACCTCTTCGATCGTTTATGACAGAAACGGTGAGAAACTTGCTTATGTTTTTAAAGATCAACACCGCCTTTATGCACGCTATGATGAAATCCCCGGTTTTCTCGTTGAAGGACTTGTGGCAATGGAAGATACACAGTTCTTTGAACATAATGGGGTGAACCCGGATGCGATACTCAGAGCAATAGTCAAAGATATTCAAGCTGGTGCTTTTGTTGAAGGTGGAAGTACACTGACCCAACAGCTTATCAAGAATAAAATACTCTCAAACGAAAAGAAACTTGCCCGTAAGATCAAAGAAGCCATCTTAGCACTGAAAATAGAACATGAGTTAAGCAAAGAAGATATCATTGAGCGGTATCTCAACGAAATATCATATGGAAATAACTACTTTGGTGTTAAAACCGCTGCAAACGGATACTTTCATAAAGAGCTTAATGAGTTAACACTCAAAGAAGCGGCTATTTTGGTAGGGTTACCAAATGCTCCAAGTTTCTATAATCCACTTAAGCATTACAAACGTGCTTTAGACCGTGCCAATAATGTACTCTATCGTATGAAAAGCATCGGGTGGATCACTCAAAGTGATTATCTTAAAGCAGTTAAAGAATCACCTAAAGTCTATAAGACCTCTTTAACACAAAATATAGCACCTGGCATAGTAGATGAAGTATTGAGACGTTTTAAAGGAAAACTAGGTGACATTCGTACCGGTGGTTATCAGATCTATACGACTGTAGATATGAAACAGCAAGCTATTGCAAAAGAGGCAGTTGATTTTGCCTATAAAAAAGCACTCGATAAATATAAAGAGAAAGCTGAAACCTCTACATTAAATGCTGCTTTTGTAGCAGTAGAGAGTAAAACAGGTGATATTTTGGCGATGGTTGGCGGGGCAGATTATGAAAAATCTGCATATAACCGTGTGACACAATCCAAACGTCAGCCCGGATCTGCATTTAAACCGTTTATTTACCAAACTGCATTGGACATGGGATATAATCCTGCAAGTCCATTGACAGACCTTGCAAGAACATTTCAATACTATCAGAATGGTAAACCAAAAATTTGGGCACCTAAAAATTATGAGCGTGATTTTCAAGGATTTGTTTCATTCAGAGAAGCACTGGTACATTCACGTAACCTTGCGACGATTAACTTAGTGTCTGATCTGGGTGTGAGTACCATTCGTAAAAGATTGGCATTTTTAGATGTACCTCATATTCCTAGAGACATGTCCATCGCATTGGGTAACCTTGGGCTAAGTCCACTGAAGATGGCACAGATATTTTCAGTCTTCGCAAATGAAGGTCATATGATAGCACCTAGATTAGTGAGTAAGATCATCTCTAAAGAAGGTGCTGTGATCTATGAAACACGTCCTAAAGAGATAGAAAACTTTACCACGCCAGAACAGGCTTACTTGATGACAGATGTATTAAAAGACGTTGTTAAAAGAGGTACAGGTAGAAATGCGAGGGTAGAAGGCATAGAACTTGCAGGAAAAACAGGAACCACTAACAATAACATAGATGCATGGTTCTGCGGATACTCTCCAACCATAGAAACTATCGTTTGGTTTGGTAGAGATGACAATACACGTATAGGAAAGGGAGCAACCGGAGGTGCTTTGGCTGCACCGGCATTTGCTTTTTACTATAAAAAATTATTAGAGCTGTATCCTGAAACAAAGCGGACATTTGACATACCTGAAGGTGTATTTAGAGGAGAGTATGAAGGTAAATCAGAACTTTACACACAAAATTCCCCACTACCTGACAGTTACAAAAAAACAGTACAAAATTATGATGAATATGATCAACTCTTAGAAGAAGAGACAAATATCACTGAAGATAGAGAGATAGGATTTGCACCTACGATCAATATTGATGAAGAACCAGTGTCTGCAGAAGATGAAGAAGAAATTTTGGAAGAAGATGATCCTTTGCATCCTAAACGGAAAGTGCCTTTGACACCTGTTTCCAACGATAGTGGTACACTGTTTTAGGATGCAAAAAGAGTTAATCTTTGTTGTTGACCCGATGTGTTCATGGTGTTGGGGGTTTGCTCCGATTATAGAAGAACTACGTACAACTTTAGGTGATGAGTACAGTTTCTCTTTACTTTTAGGCGGCTTACGTACAAAAGGTGAAATGCCTTGGAATGACAGATCAAAAGAGTATCTTAGTGGACATTGGAAACAAGTATCTCAAAGAACGGGACAAGCATTTTCAAATGGTTTATTTGAAAAAGAGTCTTTTGACTACGACACATATCCTGCATGCAAAGCTATCATAACAGTGCGTGAACTTTTTGGGATGGAAAAAGCTTTTACGTATTTACATATGATACAAGAAGCATTTTATACCAGAAATGAAGATATAACAAAAGTAGAGGTTTTAATAGACTTGCTTAACAGCATAACATCAGAGAGGGAATCATTTAGAACATTTTATGAAAGTGAAAGAGCGCAGGTTTTGATGGAACATGACTTTGCAAAAGCACGTTCTATGGGGGCAAATTCCTTTCCTTCTATTGTCGTTATAGATGAAGATGGGCATATGGTTTGTCAAAAAGGCTATAGAAGCCTGCTTGAAATGAAAAAGCTCTTAAAATAATAATATTAAAGGAAAATGATGCATAGTTTCGCACCGGGGATCATACTTATCACTATACTTGGACTGGTCGTATTTTCAGATGCACTGGCCAATAAATTTAAAATACCTTCCGTTTTTTTACTATTGATCGGTTCTTATACGATTTACACTTATGTACCTATGGCTGTACCTATAGACCTGCCACAATATTTTGATACGATCATTTTGTTCTGTATACCGCTTATCTTTATGGGTGATGCTTTACATTTGCATTTTAGTGACATTAAAAAACATGGTTGGAGTATCTTCTATCTGGCAGTGATCGCTGTGGCTCTTTCTATCACTGCCGGGGCGAGTATGTATTACTTCGGGATCTTTGAAGGTCTTACACTTGGTGCCTACGTCTCACTCTTTGCGATCAATATGGCTACTGATGCTGTCAGTGTGCAGTCGGTACTTTCACGATTTAAAGGTATAGGGCATGATATCAAAGTTTTGATCGAGGGTGAATCTTTGGGTAATGATGCCACTGCGGTCATTGCCTTTTTCTTTATCGGACTTCCTTGGATGATGAGTGGTACGATTGATGCTGCTGAAGCGACAATGGATGCACTGCGTGTCTTTGCAGTGAGTATGGGGATCGGGATAGGGCTTGGATAACTCTTCTATATGCTGATGAAACTGATCAATGATAAGAGAGGAGAGCTTTTTGTCTTTATCATCGAAGCGTATCTCTCATATGTAGTAGCTGAGCACTTTCATGTCAGTGGTATCTTGACATTGATCACGGCGATCATTGCAACTAAGGCTTGGATTGATATTGATATTAAGACGTTAGATGAAGTGAAAGCTAAAAAGAGCAAAACATTTTTGCAGAAGCTTCGTCTGCATGGTATTGATTCAACAACTTCTGAACGCATGGAGTATATCTATGAGATGGCAAAAGAATTTGGATATATCGCAGCGGTAATGATCTTTTTTGTTCTAGCAGAGATGGTAAGTCTTGAGAAGTTCTGGGAGTATAAAGTAGAGATATTAATGATGTTTATCATTACAACATTAATCCGTGCGATCTCTATGGCAAAGTTTGCTTTTTGGGGCAGTAAGCTTGAGCAGATCAAACCGGTAGGTTTTGAAGGGTGGTTTATCCTCACTTTTTCAGGGATGAAGGGTGCACTTTCTATCATCCTTGTACATATGATTCCTTCATCATTTGAGTATAAAGAGCTCTTTGAAGTGGTGACTACGGGAGTAGTAATGATGTCTATTTTTGTCTATGGAACCGTACTGTGGAGCTATTTTACATTTGTAAAAAAAGAAGAGGAACCTTCGATCTTTAAGAAGTAGAAAGAGTTAAGAGAATAATTCTCTTAACTCTTTAAACCTTTTGAGTACTCTTACATCACCTTCTTCTACAACGTTTATATTCTTGTAGAATAACATAGGCAGTACCCGCTTCATCATTGTTTGTATATAAAATTGAAACAGTATGCTTTCTTTTTAAACACTCATGTATTATTTTAAATATAAAGCTTTGTCAAGATCTTTATCATACTTTCAACTGATCTATTTGATGTCATTTCATTAACAGTATGATATCCAATCGTTGGAAATTGTAAGGTTGTACCTTGTATTTTTCCTTTTGATGCATGAATAATTCTTCCTAACTCAGTAGTACCAAGCGAGCGTTTGATTCCATTTTGTGTCATTTTATTTTTTAAATAAGCATCTTTATAATGATATTTAATATTTTCTTCAAGGGCTATTTTTTTCATTTTACTTTTAAGCGGTGATCTAAAATATCCATTTGCATCTCTTTGTCTAAATACGACATCAAGATGGGTCATATCTTCCAAAGTACTGTAAGGACTGGTATCAAGTACTAAAAGTTCATTGGTGGTCAGATCAAATCGTCTAAACCATTCGAGTAAAAATCTCCAGCTTCTACCAGCTTCTTCTGATGCAGTAAAGAAGGCTGTTCCTTTATATCCCCTATGATACATATATAGGATTATGGCAACAGATATGACATTGTCTAATTGAGCAGAGATCAACTCATCTTTAATTTCAAGTTTGTCCATAAATGCAATGGGTGTACCGGGGAGAAGATGGTCAAAATTATCTATCGTAAAGATAACATTGTTCCGTCTTTCACATAAAAATGCATCTTTAATAACCCCTAATCCCAAATAGCTTCCAGACCAAGGTTCATAGGCTTGTACTTTTTCATTTACAAATCTACCTGTAAGGTTATCTAAAAGTTCATCCGAGTTTAAAATACCTTTTAAATCTACTTGATTTTTTGCAACAAAGGCAGCATATTGAAATTCATTGTGTCCGGTACAAATGAGTCCATGCCTATCTGCATGAGCAGACATATATCCACAGGTAGGATCATTTCCTTTAGAGACAAGGACTCCATCAAAATATTCTACGGTGATACCTAGTTCTTCAAGCTCTCTTTTTAAAAACATAAAAAAAGAGTGTTCTGCTCCAACTACACTGGGAACCCGTATAAGTTGTTTTAAAATATCATAGAAGAGTTCCATTATGTGCTGTACCTTTTTATTTCATTGGGGTAAGTATTCCCAAAGCTTCCCTTGTATTAAATATACTTTATTTGAGAAAGTATTATAGCTAAAAAGCTTAGTGATTTTATTTTGAAATAAGTAGTTAAATTGTTGGTAGAATAAAATAAGTATTTCCCCGGAGATCGGGGAAATGAGATCGAGAAGATATTAGCAAGAGTATGTAGTCATATACTCAAATGCTGTTGGTCTACCTTCATCTGGCCAGATCTGTCTTTCAAACTGGTAGTGTTGGAATGTATCTATAAAGTCAGAAGTAAATACAGGCTTCAAGAAGTCATTATCTGCGATAAGCCCTTCAACTGCTTCTCTTAATGTATGAGGCATTTGAGGGATCTTCTTCTCTCTAATTTCATCAAGGCTAAGTTCAAATAGATCGATATCCATCGGTCCGACCATCTCATAACCACCATGTTTTATACCGTCAAGTCCTGCCATCATCAATGCAGCAAATGCAAGATAAGGACATGCCGTTGAATCTGGGAATCTTGTCTCGATTCTTGTAGCCATTTCACCTGCACCATAAGGGATACGACAAGCAGCTGATCTGTTTTGACTTGAGTAAGTCAAGATCGATGGTGCTTCAAATCCTGGTAAAAGTCTTTTGTATGAGTTTGTTGATGGATTTGTAAATGCAGAAACTGCTGCAGAGTGCTTAAAGATACCGCTTAGGTAATCAAGCGCTGTTTTACTTAGGTTACCATACTCACCCTGTTTATAGAAAAGGTTTTTACCGTCTTTCCAGATAGACTGGTGTACGTGCATACCGTTACCGTTATCACCGTAAAGCGGTTTTGGCATAAATGTTGCTGTCTTACCGTTAAGGTGTGCTACCATTTTTACAACATACTTATATTTCTGCACGTTATCTGCTGCTTCGATAAGTGTACCGAACTTGATACCAATTTCGTGTTGACCTTGTGCTACTTCGTGGTGACCAAGCATCACTTCAAGACCTACCTCTTCAAGAAGCAACATCATTTCAGCTCTTAAATCTACACCTGAATCTGTAGGCATTACCGGGAAGTATCCGCCTTTTGTACCTGGTCTGTGACCCATGTTCCCTTGTTCATATTTTGTATCATAGTTCCACCCACCCTCTTCAGTATCTACCTTATAGTAGGCAGAGTTGATGTCATCTCTGAACTCTACGTTGTCAAAGACAAAGAATTCATTTTCTGGTCCAAAGTAAGCTACATCACCGATGTTTGCTTCTTCAAGATACTCAAGTGTTTTCTTAGCGATCGATCTTGGACATTTTTCGTACATTTGACCTTTGTAAATGTCATAAACGTCACAGACTATAATGATCGTACTGTCAGCTGTAAAAGGATCTAGGAATGCAGTCTCAACATCAGGCTTAAGGATCATATCTGATTTGTTGATCGGCTGCCAAGCTTCGATAGATGAACCATCAAACGGAAGACCACCATCAAGTTGTTCTGCAGTTACAGCACTCATTCTATAACTGATATGGTGCCATGCACCTTTAATGTCTGTAAATCTAAAGTCTACAAACTCTACTTCATTCTCTTCACAATATTTAAAAAACTCTTCTGTGTTGTTCACAAAATTACCCATGTATTTCTCCTAAATTAAATTATATGTTCATTATAGCGAGTAATCATTTAGAGGAGACAATTTTTTTGTCTAAAAATTAATCAATTGTATATTTAAGCTTTTTTAGGACTTGAATTTTGTGTTTAAAAATTAACCAATGCTCTATCACGGCCTTGAAAAGTAGCAGCTTGCGTGTAACCAATTTTTTTTGTCACCAGGGTTGCAAGATCATATCCTAAACCGATTTGATCTACAGCATGTGCATCTGAAGCAAAGGTGATTGGGATATCCAATTCATAAGCAATTTCCAATAATGTACCTGATGGATAGAGTTCACCGATAGGTTTACGTATACCAGCAGTATTGACCTCTAAAACCATATCAGATCTCTTGATGGCTTGAAGTGCATTTTTTGCCAAGCTTCTTATATCTTGCTTTGGCATAAATTTAAATACTTTGATAAGGTCAAGATGTCCTACGATGTCAAATTTTCCACTTTTTGCCATCGCTTCTGTTGCTTCAAAATAGGCTTGCCATATCTCATCAATGTTTTTGTTTTTCCATCCAGAGATAAATTCAGGATTATCAAAACTCCATTTATCTATGAAGTGTACAGAGCCTATAAGATAGTCAACTTTTGCATTTAAAACCCTGTCGTCCATATGTCCTGGAAGATAGTCCACTTCATAACCCAATAGTATATTTATGTCATTTTTATAACGCTCTTTTGCGCTTAGTATATCATCTGTGTATGCTTGCATCTCTTCAAAAGACAGACGATAATTCGGGTCAAAATCCATCGGTGCATGTTCAGAAAATCCATAAATATCTATGCCTAATTCTATGGCTTTTTGGATGTACTCATCAACAGTACCTTCAGCATGGTTACAACGTGTTGTGTGGTTATGTATATCTATTCGTGTCGTTTTCATAATTGGGATTATACCATATTCACTTGTGACGTATAAATATAAAATTAATTACATCAAATAAAAATTGTTGTAGAATCATTTATGAAAAAAATTATTTTAAACTTATTCTTGATTGTTCTTTCTTTTTATAATGTTGCTTATGCTGATATAAACTCTGTAGCTTCACTCAAAGCATTTATAAAAGATGGGCAAAAGAACAATTATTTTCCAAAGACTATTTTACTTAACACCTTTAGTCAGAAAAACAAATTAATCCAGGTCGATATTGACTTTAGAACAGTGATCCATTGGAATATCAATTCAAGATGTCCTGATCATGAGGATGAGATCATACTTGCACTTGGTAATAAAAACCACTCTATTGTCTGTAATGCTGGAGATACGGCAGGTATTTTAGGTACAGGAGATAACTGGGTTGAAGATGCGACAGGTAATGACATTTATTATCCAGGTAAGGGTAATGATACTTTAGATACAGGTTCAGGTAATGATATTTTGATATTTGATTCTCATTGGGGTCACGATAAGGTGACATTGCATTCGCATAAAGTAAACAGGGATTCAATTTTGGGGTATGATGGATCATATCCGTGGGAATACAGTGATTTTATTATCTTTGGGCAAGAGGTAAAACGAGAAGATATCGTTTGGCAGGGAAAGAAACTTTACCATCTTAAAACAGGAGACAGTATTGAACTTAATACCAAAGAAGTGAATATACTTTTTGCCTCTGATCCTGATAATAACTTGAACTCTGTACCTACACAGGAGCTTATCGCTCTGGAGGATCTCAAATCAGAGAGTATTTTTGTAAAAGATAATTATCTTTATCTTGCCAAAGGAAATGAGGGACTTTATATTGTAGATGTTAAAGATTCTTCCAACCCTGTAGTTATATCTAAACTGATACTTCCAGGAAGAGCACGTGATGTGAGTATTGAAAATAATATAGCTTATATTGCACAGGCAGATTATTATCTTGAAGGCAAAAAAGGCTGGGTGAGTATAGTTGATATCAAAGATAAAACTTCACCCAAACTTTTAAAAACTTTAAAGTTTGGTAGTGCAATTCATTCTCTTGCAGTAAATGAGAGCGTATTGTATATACCCGATACACATGGAATAAAAGAAGACAAAAGAGCATTACATATCTATGATGTCTCAAAACCTGCAGAACCGTACTTGATCTCTACAACAAAACAGAAAAATTTTATGAGAATGATGGTTTATTTGGATAAAAAATTATATTTCAGTGATGCTCGAAGATTAAAAATTTTAGACGTGAGTAACCCCAAAATACCAAAAATAGTAACAAACACGGCTCTTCACAATCAAAAAGTCTACAGTATACGTGTGAAAGATGATTTTTTAGTATATACACATCATGATCATGGTATGAGTGTGTATCATTTAGAAAAAGATCATACTTTACAAAATATTTGTGAGTTAAAAACAGTGAAAAAGAGTAAACTTCACGAGTTTATTCATCGTAATACGTTGGTGATAGAAGATGATCTTATTTATAGAGCAGAGGGGCCTAAAGGTGTTTCTGTTAGCAGTATCAGTGAATGTAAGGTGGTTAATGTATTGCCTTCTGAAACGAAACCATGGACCACAGCACTTATAAAAATGGATAATAAGCTTGTAAGTTTTACTACTGGCAATCGGGGGAAAGTCTATGATCTAAAAGAGGATATGGTTCATATAGAACAACAGCTGTCTTCTGTTAAGAAAAAAACTTCAAATATTGTTGTCTCTAACAAATTGAGCAAGGATCAGCTTCAAACACTGCTTTATAAAACTGTAATGAAAAATGATCCAGAAGAGGTCAAACGCCTATGTAATCTTGGGGCAAATCCTAATGTATCTGGTCATGAACGGTACACACCTGTGGAGATCGCAGCAAGAGTGGGCAAGGTAATGGCACTTGAAGCACTGCTTGAGTGTGGAGGAAAGCCAACTAAAAAAAGTATGTTCCTCGCTGCACTTACTGAACAAAATGAAGCGATGAAAGTACTTGTAAAATATGGTGTACCTGTGACGATTAGGGATAAAGATGATTGTACTACTTTGCACTTTATTGCACAAGACGGTAGTCTTGATATGGTAAAGTATCTTATAGAAAAAGGTGTCCCCTATAACGCAACATGCAGAAATCTAGAGTCACCATTAACATGGGCAAATTATGGAAGTAACTGTAGCGTCATCGAGTACCTTGAAAGCCTCTACCCTCCATCACACAAAAAGACAGAAAATAAAAAATGTGAAAGCAGAAAACTCAAGGAAGACGTAAGAAAGATCAAAGAAATTGTAAGAGAGCTAAATGTGAATAAAAGATCTAATTACATTGATAGAGATGGTCCTACAGATATGAAGATAAAAGCTATACAAAAGGGGGATGAGCTCAGAGTGAAGTTTTTGATCAAAAATCCTATGTTGACAGAGGAGCAGGCAACAAAAAAAAGAATCAATATTGATTTTATAGAACATATAACACTTAGAGTTGGAGAGAGGATTGTGTTTGATATGTCAAACAGTGCTAATCTAAGTAGAAACCCTCTTATCATAGTAAATACAACGAACTTTGCAACAGATAACAACGTGACATTGACTATCACAGACAATCATGGTAAAAAAGAGAGGCAAAGTACTAAGATCAAGGTTATATCTATGCCTGTGGGACACGAAATCTCTTTAGAGAATGATAAAGTACGTAATTTTACAAAGAGTCATCCGAAACTTTGGAAGGCAAAAACAGTCACTGATGCAGCTGAAACACTCTATGGTGACGTAGCATATTATGAAGGTAATTTTGAGATTACTATGCCGAAGATTGTTAGTAATGGTGCTGCGGTAAACATTGAAATAAAATCTGATCTGGATCTTGAATCCATGGCACTTTTAACCAATGCAAACCCATATTCTACTGTCGCTGTATTCTCTATACCAAAAGGTACAAAAATGGATTACGCTTTGAAGTTTAAAGCAAAAAACTATGTTGAACCCTATGTAGTGATCATTGCTAAAGGAAGAGATGGAAAGTTCTATAAAACTATAAAGATCTTTCAAGTAGCACGAGGTGGTGACAACTGTTCCTGAACCTTGTCTGCATAGGTGGTTATTGCTTATAAAACTGTTTTTTACCACTAATAGGATAGAATAAGAACCAAATAAATTCCATTAGGCAAAAGATGACAGATCAAAATAAAGTAGAACTTTTAGCACCTGCAGGTAACTTAGAGAAGATGAAAATCGCTCTAAACTATGGGGCAGATGCAGTATATGGAGGTACGAGTACCTTTTCATTGCGTATTCGTTCAGGAAAAGAATTTGATATGGAATCTTATGCTGAAGGGATAGAATATGCCCATGCTCGTGGCAAAAAAGTGTACTCTACAGTGAATTCATTTCCTTTTAATTCACAAATAAAACTCTATGAAAATCACATTGCCAAGATAGCTGAGTTAAAACCAGATGCGCTTATTGTCTCTAGCCCGGGTGTGGTAAAGATAGCAAATCGCATTGCGCCAGATATTCCTATTCACCTTTCTACACAGGCCAATGTGATGAATGCAATGGATGCAGAGGTGTATTATGATCTTGGGGTAAAGCGTATTATCGTTGCACGTGAAATAAGCCTTAAAGATTGTGAAGCAATTAAAAGTCATTTACCCGACTTGGAATTAGAGATATTTGTGCATGGTTCTATGTGTTTTGCCTACTCAGGACGTTGT
Organism: Sulfurovum sp.; assembly: GCF_041551015.1. GTDB lineage: Bacteria > Campylobacterota > Campylobacteria > Campylobacterales > Sulfurovaceae > Sulfurovum. The sequence continues at coordinate 24,341 of NZ_JBFENQ010000003.1, forward strand.
CTCATCTCTTCATTACAAACGGGTCGTGTGCCTAACCGTGGATCTTGTGCCAATGACTGCCGTTTTCCTTATGAGATCTATGCACATAATCCTGAGTCTGGTACGACTTTTAGATTGGATGAAGAAGAGGGGATTGGCACTTACATTATGAATGCTAAAGATATGAATATGGCGTCACATGTTGATGAGATACTCAAATCAGGTGTTATAGACTCACTGAAGATAGAAGGACGTACTAAGTCTCCTTACTATGCAGGTGTGGTCACAAAAGCCTACCGTCATGCTATAGATGACTACTATGCCAACGACTTTGATGAAAAACGTTATCAAAAAGAACTTGCTACAACACAAAACCGTGGGTTTACAGATGCGTATCTTCTTTCTCGTCCTTTTGAACGTAAGGATACAGAGTCAAATGAATTTTCAATACAGTATGGTACACATCAAGTTGCAGGACTTGTGGATGAAGATGGCTTGACTTGGAAATGTAAAGACAAAACTTGTTTAGGTGATTCGGTAGAGATAGTTCTACCTGTGGATGCCACTGTAGAACTTGTCGATAATGATATTGGTACAATAGAGGAAATAGCAGGATCGTATGTCATCACCTTTAAAAAGCTTACGACTAAAGAGGGTAAAGAGCTGGAGTGTGTACATAGCGGGAATGTGAATGAAATACTCTTACCTGCAGTGTTACCAGGATATACTATCTTAAGACGTGAAATCGCTGAAGCATTAGAAAAAAAGGGACTTACCGAAACTTCAACTCCTATGAAGTTAGAACAACAAATAGGAAGTGAAAATGATTAAACTGAGTCAATGACGAAGCTTCAGTGAGAGGAATTGAAGATGAGCTTTGCTTATCTTCATGGAGAAAGAAAGTAGAAAAGGATTAATAATGAAATTTGTATCTATTGTCATCGCTTCGAAAAGCGATTATGGGGTGATGGTTGAATGTACTGAGGCATTAAAAAAATTTGGTGTGCCGTATGAGCTTATTGTCTCCTCCGCGCATAGAAGTCCTGAGAGAACTAAAAAATATATTCAAGAAGCAGAAGAAAAAGGGGCACAGGTATTTATAGCTGCTGCAGGAATGGCAGCACATTTAGCTGGTACAGTTGCGGCCCATACCACTAAGCCTGTACTTGGTGTACCGGTAGATTCTGGATCACTCAAAGGGGAAGATGCACTTTTAAGTACAGTCATGATGTCAGAAGGTATGCCTGTAGGTACTCTTGCCATTGGTAAAGCAGGAGCTGTTAATGCTGCGTATTTAGCGATTGAGATCATGGCACTGCAGGATGATGAACTTAAGGTCAAACTTCAAGAAGACAGAATCAGCAAAGCAAAAAAAGTAGAGCTTGATTCTTCTGAAATTGAAACAATACTATAATAAATATATAAGAGATAAAATAGATGAATAAAAACGCCATTACATTTAGTGAACTTTTGTTAAAACTCCAACAATTCTGGGCGGAGCAGGGCTGTAACATTGTACAGCCGTATGACATTCCATCAGGTGCAGGGACATTCCACCCTGCAACACTCTTGAGAAGTCTGGACTCTCAGCCTTGGTCTGCTGCGTATGTGGCTCCTTCACGCCGTCCGACAGATGGACGTTATGGGGAAAATCCTAATCGTCTTGGTGCATATTATCAGTTTCAAGCACTAATCAAGCCAAGTCCTGACAATATTCAAGAGCTTTATTTGAAGTCTTTGGAGTACTTAGGACTTAATTTACAAGAGCATGATATCCGTTTTGTAGAAGACAACTGGGAGTCTCCAACCTTAGGTGCATGGGGTCTTGGTTGGGAAGTATGGCTTGATGGTATGGAAGTGACACAGTTTACTTATTTTCAACAAGTTGGTGGAATCACTTGTGATCCTGTAGCTGTGGAGATAACCTATGGTACAGAGAGACTTGCGATGTACTTGCAAGGTGTGGATTCAGTCTATGACTTAGTATGGAATCGTATGGGGGACACTGTAACAACGTACGGTGATGTGCATAAAGAGACAGAATACGAGTTTTCAAAATACCATTTTGAAGTGGCCAATGTTGAAAATCTGTTCCAGCACTTTGAAGATGCAAGCAACGAATGTAAAGTCTGCTTAGAAGCCGGATTACCTCTTCCAGCGTATGATCAGTGTATGATCGCTTCTCATGCCTTTAATGTACTCGATGCGAGAAAGGCTATCTCTCAGGCACAAAGACAGAATTATATTCTCAAAGTAAGAGAACTCTCTATAGGATGTGCGGAGCTTTACAAAGCGCAGGAACAAGAGCGTAATCAAAGAGTAAGAGGGTAAATCTTGATAGATAAATTAGCCAATTCAAATTTAAAACTAGGCATCATCTCGGGTGGCCAGTTGGGTAAAATGCTCATTCAAGAGGCAAGTAAGTGGGCAATAGCTACCTATGTACTTGACCCTGACCCAGATTGCCCAGCTAAGCGCATAGCAACAGAGCATGTGCAAGGTGATTTTCTTGATTTTGACACGGTATATGCCTTTGGTAAAGAGGTAGATATCTTGACCTATGAAATGGAAAATATCAACATTGAAGCATTGCTTCAACTTAAAGCTGATGGTTTTAAAATCGTGCCTGACCCTCAGGTACTTGCACTTATTCAAGATAAGGGCTTACAAAAAGAGTTCTATCAAAAACACAATATTCCGACATCACCTTTTGCTTGTTATGAGAATACTGATGCAATCACTAAAGCTATAGAAGAAAAAGTCTTTACCTATCCCTTTGTTCAAAAATTGAGAAAAGGTGGATACGATGGCCATGGTGTAGCCCTGATACACTCTGCAGAAGATAGGCTACTTGATGGCTCTTCTATGCTTGAGAAAAAAGTTGAAATAGATAAAGAAATTGCTGTCATTGTGGCAAGGAATGACTTGGGTGAGGTACGTTGTTTCCCCACAGTAGAGATGACATTTGATGCAAAAACCAATTTAGTAGAAGATCTTTTCTGTCCTGCAAATATCAGTGGAGAAGATGTAAAGATAGCGGAAGATCTGGCGATAAAAATTATTGAAAACCTGGAGATGGTAGGGCTTTTAGCTGTAGAGTTTTTTATAGATCTAAATGGAGAGATACTGGTAAATGAAGTCGCACCAAGACCACATAATAGTGGTCACCATACCATAGAGTCTGTGATGACTTCTCAGCTAGAGCAGATGCTCCGTGCCATATTGGGGCTTCCTCTTGGGAGTACCAATCTCATTATGCCATCAGTTATGCTTAATCTTTTGGGTGAAGCGGGGCATACAGGAGAGGTGCGTTATGAAGGACTTAGTGAAGTCTTATCAATTGAGGGTGTAAAAGTACATCTTTATGGAAAACATCAGACAAGACCTTCTAGGAAGATGGGACATGTTACAGTCTTGGCAGATACTGTTGAGAATGCATTTGAAAAAGCAGATAAAGTTAAGAATATTATAAAGGTTAAATCATGGGAAAAGTAGTGGTAAGTATAGTAATGGGATCAGACTCTGATCTTCCTGTCATGCAGGAGGCTGCCAAGATGTTAGAGCAGTTCAATGTTGGGTATGAGCTAGATATCGTCTCAGCACATAGAACGCCAGAAAAACTTTTTGAATTTTCGAACAATGCACATAAGCGTGGAATACAAGTCATCATTGCTGGAGCTGGAGGTGCAGCACATTTACCTGGCATGATAGCTTCAATGTCTCCATTGCCAGTCATAGGTGTACCTGTAAAGTCAAGTAACTCAATTGATGGATGGGATTCGGTACTCTCCATACTGCAAATGCCTGGTGGTGTTCCAGTGGCTACAGTGGCACTCAATGGAGCTAAAAATGCAGGTATTCTTGCTGCACAGATCGTTTCAACTGCTTGTGAAGAGACAAGAGAAGAGATCATTGCATATAAACAAAGTCTTGCTGAGCAAGTGATGGAAAAATCAAAAAGAGTAAAAACTCAGAAAGATTAGCATGAAGCTGCAAGAAATATACAACCATTTAGATAAAGTAAGTCCCTTTGAACTCCAGGAAAAGTGGGATAATTCTGGACTTATCGTAGGAGATATGTCTAGAGAAGTATCTCAAATTGTAGTGGCATTGGATATAGATGAAGAGATGATAGAAAGTACAGAGGTGAATACACTTTTTGTGGTACATCATCCGCTTATCTTTGGAAATTTAACACAGCTTGATTTCTCAAAATACCCTTCAAATCTACTTGAAAAAATGATACTCAAAAAGCAGTCATTGATTGCATTGCATACAAATTTTGATCAGACACATTTAAACAGATATGTTTTTGAAAAGGTTTTAGGCTTTAAAATAGAGTCACAAAATCCTTTTGTATGTACGACAAAAGGAGAGTGGCATTATAAAGAACTTTTGACCCTCCTAAAAGAGAAATTGAACTTACCTACACTTAAAGTAATAGGTAAGAAAGAGAAGATCAGAACTATCGCTTTAACTACGGGTGCAGGGGCTTCACTCATGGATGAGGTAGAGGCTGACTGCTTTTTGACCGGGGACATTAAGTATCATGATGCGATGAAGGCTATGAGTGAAGATTTAATGATGGTAGACATCGGACATTATGAAAGTGAAAAGTTTTTTGCAGAGATCATTTTGGATGAGTTGAAAGTTTTACCTCTTTTAGCTATAATTTCAAATTCAAAAAACCCATTTCATATTGAAACAATATAAAGTATGGTATAAACCTCTCAAACTAATGATTGAGAACCCTTAAACTCCAAAAGGACAGATATTGAACAAACACCTAAATGAGCTCATTGAGCTTTCAAAAATTGACAGAGCTATAGACAGTTACACACCACAACTTGAAGCGGCAAATAAAAAAGTAGCAAAAGTAGAAAAGAAGATCAATGCAGCACAGGCTGAACTTGATACATTAAATGCAAGTATCGTTGAAAATGATGCAAGAGTAAAGACATTTGAAGATCAACTTACAATGCTACATGAGCAATTGGCTTTAAATGTAAAAAAATCTAAAGATATCACAACAGAAAAAGAGATGAAAGCACTCTCTTTGGAAGAAGATATTGCTAAAGAAAAGATGACTTTTGCAAATGAAGAGATCGAAAGACTTCAGAAGATCAATGAAACAACGAAATTACTTTTAGAAGAAGCAAAGGCAAAAGTAGAAGCACTTACAGAAGAATATACAGCAATGAATGAAGTTGTATCTGTAGAAAAAGCAGAGATTGAAAAAAGCAAGGGCGAACTTTTTTCTGAAAGAGAAAAGCTTAGCAGAGACCTTGAACAAAAAGTTCTTGCATTTTATGAGAAGATCCGTATTTGGGCAGGTAACACAGCGGTTGTTCCTGTTAAAAAACAAGCATGTTACGGATGTTATATGAAGCTCAATGACAAAACGTATTCAGACGTGATCAAAGCGGATGAGATTTGTAATTGTCCTCACTGTGGTAGAATTCTCTATATAGAGAGTGTTACAGCAGAAGCATAAGTGATGCACTATGGAGAAATTTTTCTTTTTTCTCTATAGTTTTCTTTCTTTTTTTCTTTATGTTATTGCCCTTCCTCTTTTAGCCTTTTTCTCTTTTAAAACAAAATATAAAGATTCATTGCCTGCAAGATTTTTCTTATGGAATAACAAGCCTTTAAAGCCTCATGGTATCTGGTTTCATTCTTGTAGTTTTGGGGAAGCAAAAGCAATCAAATCTTTAGTGGATGAATTGCCACAAGAGAGTTTGCGTATGACTACAACAACGTATACGGGTTATAAAGTGATAGAAAATTATACAAAAGAGAGCAGATATCTGCCTTTTGAACCTTTACTTTTTGGGTGGTTGAAACCGCAAAAGGCATTGGTGGTGATGGAGGCTGAGTTTTGGTATCTTCTTTTTGCATTGGCACAGAGCAGAGGAGCTAAAACAATACTGATCAATGCACGTATGAGTGATAGGTCTTTCCCCAAGTATAAAAAGATAGAATGGCTTTATAAACAGATCTTTAAGCATATAGATGAAGTGTATGCACAAACAGATAAAGACAAAGAACGTTTAGAGTCTTTGGGAGCTAAAAATGTAGTGATTACAGGTAACATTAAGTTGGCTCACTTACCTGATGTGACAAAAGAGATCAAAAAGCCTTCAAGTCTGGTTGTATGTGGAGCAAGTACGCATGAAGGAGAAGAAACACTGATCCTGGATGCCTTTGCTGCATTTAAAAAAGAACATCCGGAGGCAGTTTTACTTTTAGTGCCACGTCATCCTGAACGTTTTGACAAAGTAGCTAAAATGATGGAAGCATTTTCTGCAGAAAATCACTGTACTGCACAACGTTATTCTCAAAATGAAGTCTTAAGTTCAGATATTGTCTTAGTAGATACTTTGGGTGAATTGGTCAATATGTATGCGATCAGTGACATAGTCATCCTTGGTGGTGCCTTTCAACCCATAGGCGGACACAATGCCGCAGAGGCAGCGCAATTTGGATGTAAGATCATTTCAGGAAAGCACTACTTCAATCAAAAAGATATTTTTGATGCCATTGAAGGTATAGTAGTAGTAGAAGCATCAAATCTTTCAAAAAGATTGCTGCAGTATGGGTTGCTTAAGCCCACTGTGATAAAAAGTAAGAGTGATACAACACTCATCATAGAGAGCTTAAAGAGTGTTTTATAACATAGAAGATGAAACAGTCAGTCTAAGTATTAAAGCACAACCAAATGCCAGTAAAAGCGAGTTTTGTGAAGCCTATGGTGATGATAGTATTAAGATACGGATTAAAGCACCTGCAGTAGAAGGTGCAGCAAACAAAGAGTTAATAAAGTTTCTTGCAAAAAGTTTTAAAGTCTCAAAAAGTGATATACTTTTTAAAACAGGA
>NZ_JBFENQ010000004.1:0-30784 GCF_041551015.1 Sulfurovum sp.
AAAAACACTGTCCCTGGTGAGACAAGAAGTCCATTTGTGACTTCAGGTGTACGTATCGGTTCTCCTGCACTTACAAGCAGAGGGATGAAAGAAAAAGAGTTTGAACTCATCGCAAACAAGATCGCTGATGTACTTGACAATGTCAATGATGCTGCACTTCATGCAACGATCAAAGAAGAGATGAAAGCACTGGCACAAGATTTTGTGATCTATGACAAACCAATTTATTAATTAGGACACTTTTTGAACAAAGTCCAAAAAGTTACGTTGCCCCTGGGACAACTTACGACTCGGTATTTAGTGCCTCGCTTGCACTGCAATTTAGTTGCTTGTCAGAAGTTGTCTCATGCGACTAGTCGTATTATTGGTATCAAATAGTTGAAAGTTTTAGATTTAGATCTTTTTGATGGCCATTATTACATCAAAAGAAACACGATTGTTGAACAAATACAGTTTAACAATCGTACCTTTTATGCCAAATTCGAACGTATAAATGAACCTCTTACACCTCTGTTGTTTGAGCAACACCAAAATAGACAATATAGTATCGCAGCACCCTTACTTAAAAACAATCATACCAACTATCTTCTCATTGAATATAAAGGTGATGAACATAAAAGATTTCAACATCTTGTCAAGCACCTCTTTAAAACACTCAATATCACTGACTATCATATCTATCAAGGTAAAGATATTGAACGATTACAGGTATTTATCAGAGTGGAACAACTTACCTTGGAAAAGGCAGATTCTCAACTTAAAACACTTTCAAACGCACTTAAAGAAAAAATGACTAAAAAGTGGAAATGTTTACCTTCAATTACATTGCCAGAAGCATACAATATCGTCACTCTTCCCTATAATAGACTCTAAAATTTAAATAATATATATAAATATGATATAATCGAATTCAAAATAATATTTGGAGACTTTCCCCTTATGCATGATCACAATCTTGATGACCTAATTATCGATAATATCGAACCTAAAAATAGTAAAACCAAAAGCTTTTTAACCATTATCGCATTATTCATTGTTGTATTGATCGTAGGTATTATCCTCACTAAGATTTTACTTAAAACACCAAATGTGAATGGGCTTGATTTTGAAGAAAATACTACAGAACTGATAGCTCCAGAGCTGCAGTTAAAAGAGACACCTAAAGCACAAAAAGAAAAAGTGGAATCATCTCTTTCAAACATCATCGAGAGTAAACCTGTGCTCATTGAAGAGCCAGCTGTGATGATCAAAAAAGAAAAAGCCATACCAGAAATAAAACTGCCAGAAGTACCTAACGCAGTGGAGACAAAAAAAGAACCAGTACTTTCAAACATACAAGACCAAGAAATTAATGCACCTGTTGTTGAAACACAAAAACCAGCCATTGTTCAAGAGCCATTGTCAACTATAAAAGAAAAAGAAGCAAAAGATGCAGCTGACATAGCATACTGGGAAGCAGTACAAGAGAAGAGAAAGGCTGATAATATAGCCAACGAATCAGTGATGCTTAAAGAAGAGAAAACAGAAGAAGTGATCAAAGAAGCTGTTCAAATTAAAGAACCAGTCATACCTAAAAAAGTAAAAACAGCTATAGTAAAAACACCTAAACCTGTGGTAATACCTATTAAAGAACCGGTTAAAAAACCTATAGCTACCAAACCTGCTCCTGAAGTAGTTTCTACAGCAAAATACTATGTACAAGTAGGTGCGTATAGAAAGAAACCAAGCTTACGTTTTATGTCGGTCATTCAAAATAATGGGTACAAATATATAATTACAAAACCTGATACAAACGGTATCAAAAGATTATTAATAGGTCCTTATAATAATAGAGCATCCGTTAATCGTGTTCTGATCGAGGTAAAAGATCGTATACATAAACGTGCTTTTGTAGTAAAAAGGTAGATAACAATGCATAAAACAATACTTTTTGATCAACTTACACCTGTTGCACTCTATGGAAAAATAAAAGAAGTTTTTCCAAATGAAGTCACCATGCTTTTTGAGAGTGTCGTAAATACCAGTGATGGTAACTTCTCTTTCATCACTATAGGTGCACAAGAACGCCTCAGTTATAAAGATAAGACAACCACCTATACCGATAAAACTGGTGACAAAAAAACGTTAGCGGAAGACCCTTTTACCTTTTTAAAGGCTTACTATAAGGGGATAGATCAAGCCGCTTATAAAGCTAAAGCTCTAGAGGTCGGCTTCTCTTTTGTAGATGGCTTTATAGGTTTTATCGCTTATGATATGGTAAAGGTATTTGAACCTGTACTTGAAGAGAGTATGGATAATCTTCTTGATCCACTCAACACACCAGACCTTGATCTCGTACGTCCTAAAATCATCATCGCATATTCACACAAGAGTGCAAAACTTACAATGATTTTAAATGATGATTCTATGAAAGAGGGAATTACAGCTATTGAAGATATTTTGAATAACACTTGTACCCCAATGCCACTTAAAGCTGTAAAATTAGAGGGAGAAGGTAGTTTCAGTATAGATGAAGAGCGTTTCAAAGCATTGGTCGTTGAATCCAAGGAGAATATACGTTCCGGAGATATTTTCCAAATACTCTTAGCCAACAGATACACACAAAAAGGGAAGATAGACCCATTAAGTTTTTACAGAATACTACGTTCTAAAAATCCTTCACCTTATCTTTTTTTACTTGACTACGAAGAGTTCTCTATCTGTGGTTCTTCACCAGAAGTCATGGTCCGTCTCACGGAAGGTGAAATACTTCTACGTCCTATCGCAGGTACACGAAAACGTGGAAAAAATGCTAAAAGAGATAAAGAACTCGAACAAGAAATGCTTGATGACCCTAAAGAGTGTGCTGAACACCTTATGCTTATAGACTTAGGTAGAAATGATGTCGGTCGTGTAGCACAGACAGGAACAGTGAAAGTCACCGATATGATGCGTGTAGAAAAATACTCTCATGTAATGCATATGGTATCTGATGTTGAAGCGATGCTAGAAGAAGATAAAGATATGTTTGACCTCTTTGCAGCTACCTTTACTGCAGGAACTATGACAGGTGCGCCTAAAATAGAAGCAATGAAGCTCATAGCAAAGTATGAAGGTCTTAAACGTGGTTTCTACTCTGGTTCTGTGGGCTACTTCTCTTTTGACGGGAACATGGATTCAGCTATCGCTATACGTACTTCACTCATAAAACCAGACAGTATTACTCTACAGGCAGGTGCAGGTGTTGTTGCAGACTCACAACCAGAGTTAGAATACCTTGAAGTGAAAAACAAACTAGGTGCTCTACTCTCTACATTGAAAGAAATGGAGACACTTTAAAGATGAGCAAAGTACTCTTTGCTATCTTTGGGAATCCTGTCTCTCACTCCAAATCTCCATTGATGCATAATCTCGCTTTTCAGGGATTAGGCTTTGATGGATGTTATACGCGTTATCTCCTTGAAGATGGGTATAAACTCAAAGAGACATTCTTTTCACTCGGGTTAAAAGGTATCAACATCACCGTACCCCATAAAGAGTATGCCTATGATGCCTGTGATGTATTAGATCCTTTTGCACAAAAAGTGGGTGCAGTCAATACTATCGTTGAAAAAGAAGGAAAACTCTATGGGTACAATACAGATGCACCAGGGTTTTTAAAGGCCATCTCAGAATTTGAAAATATCAAAACTGTACTTTTTTTGGGTGCTGGGGGCACAGCAAAATCTACATCTATTATTCTTAAAGAGGCAGGGTATGATGTGACTATCCTGAATCGGAGTGCTGGCAGGTTAACATACTTTAAAGAGAATGGATTTCAAACATATACTTTTGATAGTTTCATCCCCCAGACCTATGACCTTATCATCAATATGACGTCAGCAGGACTTGAAGATGATTCTCTTCCTTGTCCTTCCCAGATACTAGAACAGGTCATACCTACAGCAAAGGCATGTGTAGATGTCATCTATGGAAAAGAGACACCTTTTTTAAAACTTGCAAAAACATATAAAAAACCGACAAAAGATGGGAGTGACATGCTCCTCTATCAAGGTATCATCGCTTTTGAGTATTTTACAGGATATGCTTTTACCTTCAATGAGATCAAGAGGCACATGAGCAAAGCATTTATACTATAACACTCTATTTGACTTCAATTAACCTTTAGTCATTAAAATGAGGAAATACAGATAAACTATGAGGTAATAGATGATTAATATATTAATGATTGAAGATGATACTGAATTTGCAGAACTTCTCTCTGAGTATCTTGCACAATATGATATCAAAGTGACTAACTTTGAAGACCCTTATCTTGGACTCAGTGCAGGGGTTAAAAAATATGACTTACTCATACTGGATCTTACGCTTCCGGGTATGGATGGACTGGAAGTCTGTAAAGAGGTTGTAGAAAAATACGATATCCCTATCATTATCTCTTCAGCACGCTCAGACATCAATGATAAAGTAGAAGGTTTTGCATTAGGTGCAGATGACTATTTGCCTAAGCCTTATGATCCAAAAGAGATGTATGCACGTATCACTTCACTCCTTAGACGTTACTCCAAGTCTACCAGCAGTGAGATAACAGCGCCACAAAGTGATTTTGAGATTAAAGGAGACACCATCTACTTTAAAGGAGAAGCACTCACATTAACACCTGCTGAATTTGAAGTACTCTCCTTACTTGTCAAACATCAAGGCATAACACAATCACGTGAACAGATTATCAATACTTCTGGTGCCATGAGCATTGATTCACAAGGGAAAAGCCTAGATGTTATCATCTCAAAAATACGTACAAAACTAGGTGACAATAAACGTATACAGGCTGTGCGCGGCGTAGGCTACAAACTCGTATGATCATCACATCATTGCGTAGTAAAATAAGAGTTGTTTTTTCTATTACACTGCTTTTACTGGGTGCATTATTTATATTTTCCATCAAATATGATCATGCAATGATCGAAGAGAGAAACATTGCACAAGAACAAGCTATTTCACATTATCTCTACGCATACTATTTAAAACATGGAAAGATAGATGAAGCATACCTTGAAGCACAAAATGTTTCGCTTATCACTGATAAAGGAACCGTCGTACAGATCGAACGTTTTTTTAAAGAAAAAGGTAAACTTAAACGTTACGCTGTAGATACTTTCCGTTTAAAGCGTATTATCATCATCAACAATGATAGATTTAAACTCATACTTGAAAATAAAAATAAAGTACCCTTTCCACTGAAGCGCGCACTTATATTCTCTACAGTATTTCTTCTCATTGTCCTTTTATATTTATGGATCATGAAAAGTTTCAGACCACTCTCCACACTCAAAAGCCAAATACAAACTTTCTCGAAAGGTAACCTGGATATAGAGTGTAAAAGTGACAAAGAAGATGAGATCGCAGAAGTCGCAAATGAATTTGATCATGCTGTAACGATGATACGTGAACTCTTACATTCTCGTCAACTCTTTTTACGTGCAATTATGCATGAACTTAAAACACCCATAGCCAAAGGACGTCTTGTAAGTGAAATGCTTGAAGATGAGAAAAATAAAGCACGTATGCACAGTATCTTTGAAAGACTCAATCTTCTCATAGATGAGTTTGCAAAGATCGAGAAGATAACCTCTAAAAACTTTGATCTGACCATTAAGCCTTACAAAATGAGTGACCTGCTAGAAGCCAGTGAAGATATGCTTATGATAGAAAATCCAAAGCGTTTTATCACAACAAGAATTGAACAAGATTATAGTATAGATGTAGATTTTGAACTCTTTACTCTAGTGGTTAAAAATCTGCTTGATAATGCCATAAAGTACAGTACAGATAAACAAATTACAGTGATCATAGATGACAATAAACTGAAGATCATTAACAAAGGGGAAGCATTAAAAGAGCCATTAGAGCATTACTTCAAACCTTTCCATACCTCTAAACAAGGTTTAGGTTTAGGACTCTATATTGTAAAAAGTATTTTAGATATTCATCACATGGAGTTAGAGTACCGACATGAAGATGGAGAAAACATCTTCACGGTAGTCTAAAATTATTCAGGATCGTTATCTGCACCTGAAAGCATAAATGCTAGTTCCAATGCCTGGGAAGCATTTAATCTTGGATCACATTGTGTATGGTATCTACTTGCAAGTTCCTCTGCAGTAATGGCACAAGATGTACTACCTGTACATTCAGTGACATCATTCCCTGTCATCTCTAAGTGAATACCCGCAGCAACAGTTCCCATCTCCTTATGTATCGCAACAAACTGCTCTACCTCAGAAAGGATGTTGTCAAAATCTCTGGTTTTAAATCCAGTTGAACTCTTTTCAACATTTCCATGCATAGGATCACAAGACCATACAACATTTCTTCCTTCATCTCTCACACGCTTCAAGAGTTTAGGGAAATACTCTCTAATTTTATCTGCACCCATACGAACGATAAGGTTTAGTCTCCCCTCTTCATTGTTAGGATTCAATGCATCGATCAGCTCTATAAGCTCATCTTCTTCCATACTTGGCCCAACTTTACAACCAATTGGGTTTTGAATTCCTCTAAAGTATTCAATATGCGCTTCATTAAGATCTCTTGTTCTGTCACCTATCCATAACATGTGTGCTGAACAATCATACCACTCACCTGTCTCACTGTCTTGTCTGGTCAATGCTTCTTCGTAGTTTAGAAGTAAAGCTTCATGTGATGTATAAAGTGTTGTCTGATGTAGTTGTGGCATCGTATCACTGTTTAATCCACATGCCGCCATAAATTTCATTGCATGATCAATTTTAGTACTTAGCTCATCATAACGTTTTCCAAGTGGATTGTCTTTGATAAAGTCAAGGTTCCACTGGTGTACTTTGGTAAGATCTGCCAACCCACCTCTTGAAAATGCACGTAAAAGGTTAAGTGTCGCAGCAGACTGATTATAGGCTTTGAGCATATTTTTAGGGTTAGGTACTCTTGCTGCTTCAGTAAACTCAATACCATTGATAATGTCACCACGGTAACTTGGCAGACTTACACCATCGATCTCTTCAAAATCAGAAGATCTAGGTTTTGCAAATTGTCCAGCAATTCGACCTACTTTTACCACCGGTTTACCTGTACCGTACATTAAAACCATATTCATCTGAAGCATCAGCTTAAAAAGGTTTTTAATATTTTTTGCATTAAAGTCAGAAAAGCTTTCTGCACAGTCTCCACCTTGAAGTAAAAATGCCTCACCTCTCCCTGCACGTGCAAGTTTTGCTTTCAATGCTCTTGCTTCACCTGCAAAAATAAGTGGCGGATATGAACTTAATTCTTCTTCTACTTTTTTAAGAAGCTCTTGGTCTTGATATGTTGGTTGTTGCTTTATAGGGAAATTTCTCCAACTACTAGGTGTCCAACTCATGATATGTCCTTAAAAATAAATTGGGTGATTATAGCTAAAAAAAATGAAAAAAAGGAATGAGGTTATTCACAGGTGTGAAAGAGAGGTGAATAACTCATCATAATAATTAAAATAAGCTTTACTTTTTCACTATAAAAGTCACAAAATTTGCCCACTGAAATACAGTTTCTATACTCTTAAATCCTGCATCTTTGCACATCTGTATATTTTCTTTTATTGTGAAAGGAATGAGTACATTTTCTAATGCTTCCCGCTTTTGCGCTATCTCATATTCACTGTAGCCCTGTTCTTTTTTATACTCATAATAGATATCTATGAGCTCTTTATCAAGTTTCTTATCTTCAAAGACCACTTTCTCAGAGAAAATGAAAATTCCATCCTCTTTTAACCCCTCATAAAGCTTCTTCACAAGCTCTACTCGTTGCATAGGGCGAATGAACTGTAGCGTATAGTTTGCCACGATGACATCTTCTTCGTTATAGGCATAGGTCAACATATCTGCCAATTCCAACTCTATACTTGCACCAAATGCCTGACATTTTTGCTCTGCCCTGTCTAACATTGCTTGAGAATTATCAAGACCTTTAAGCTGCATTTTTACATCCATTTTACTGTGTAGATCCAGCAAGAACTTTGCAGTGGAAGAACCAAGGTCAAGTACTTTTTTTTCCTCTTCCTGTTCTGCAAGTATCAAAGAGATGATTAACTTCCGAACCTCATCATAAAAAGGCACCGAACGGCTTAACATATCATCGAAAACAGAAGCGACTGCTTCATCAAATTCAAATTTTTTTTCTATGGGCTTATTAAACACTTTGTCTTGCATTATTTTTTCTTTACATTTTATTTTTATCATTATATTCAAAGAGTATTCTAAATCAGTTGAAGCGTTAAAATTGCTTCTCTCAAGTTTTTTCATGAAAGTCAAAGCTTTTTCTATTAGAATACAAATAAGGGATTAGAATTATAAATATGGAAAAATTAACTATACTTATTGTAGATGATGATAAAACAACTACATCAATACTTAACCATATGTTATATACATATACAGATAACATCCTTACTGCATCTGATGGTGTAGAAGGGCTTGAGCTTTTTCAAACATATCATCCAGATATCATCCTTTCTGATATCAACATGCCGCGTATGAATGGTCTGGAAATGGTTGAGCAGATAAGAAAAATAGACGAAAATGTAAAGATAGCCATCTTTACAGATTTTGAAAGACGTGATATACTTATCAAGGCTATTGAGCTAGGTGTCAATCAATTTCTTTCCAAACCATTTGCATCTAAAAGTTTTTCAAAAACCATACAGCAACTTTATAATGAAGTGGTAGAGAAAAGACGTATCAATCAAGAAGTTGAAAGACAGAAAAACATACTTCATTCCATCAATAAAATGTCTCATAGTTTTTTACAACAATCCGACTGGATGGAAGCTCTACAACAAGAAATGAACAATCTTAAAAAAGCTTCTAAAATGTCATCTATATTCATATACCAAAATGAATCAGATAACGATAAGCTCTCAGCACATCAACTTTTATATATCAACGATAATACTGATGCAAAGGGTAAAAAACGTATACATTACCGTAAACACTATTTTATGCGATGGAAAAATAAATTAGAAAAAAACTTACCTATTAATGGCAGCAGAGCTGATTATGATAAGTCAAAAAAGAAGCTCCTGGATCTGTTTAAAATAAATTCCCTACTTATATTACCTATCTTTGTAAAAAATGAATGGTGGGGTTTTCTTGGTATTGGAGATGAACACGAGGAAACATTAACCTCTACAAATGTTGAAATGCTCGGTACTGCAGCATCCATCATTGGTTCTGCTATCAATAACAGAAACAACCTTAAGTCGCTTGAAATGTCGTCTGCCGTCTCTGAGCATACTATGGATGGTGTTTTGATTACAGATAATAACAACAATATCTTACATGTCAATGATGCATTTATTGATATTACAGGATATACAAAAGAATCTGTTATAGGTAAAGATCCCAAGATTCTAAAATCTGGTCAACATGATAAACACTTTTATCAAAAGATCTGGGATCAATTGTCCATGGATGGATATTGGCAGGGAGAGATTACCAATCGTAAAAAAAATGGTGAAATCTACATCGAATGGTTAAGCATTAATACGATCAAAAATGCTCAAGGTCAGATAGAGAATTTTATCGGTATCTTTTCCGATGTAACACACCAGAGAAAGGATGCACATAACCAAGCTTATTTAGCCACCCATGATCCACTTACAGGTCTTTCAAACAGACTCTTATTCAATGACAGATTAGAGCATGCGATTAATCATTCTGAAAGGTTCAATAAATGTATCAGTCTCATATTTTGTGACTTGGACAATTTTAAACCGATCAATGATACCTATGGACATGCAGTGGGTGATGAGATACTTAAAAGCGTGGCTCATTCTCTCAAAGAGATTTTAAGAAAAGATGATACAGTTTGTCGTTTCGGTGGGGATGAATTTGTCATACTTCTTGAAGATCTACATAGTTTTGAATATCTTGACGAAATTTTACATAGAATCAATGCGCTTACCCATAAACCTTGTATCATTGACGGGAAAACTATCCCCATTGGTATGAGTATAGGTGCTTCGATTTATCCAGATGACGGTGTAACGCAAGAAGAGTTGATAAAATCTGCAGATTCCGCAATGTACAGAGCAAAAAACAGTGGTAAAAATCGTATAGAGTATTCTCAATCGGATCTCGATCTATATTGTCTAAAAAAATACAAAAGTATAGGTGATTCAGATATTCATTATTCTATTTAACTTTCTGAGCATTATGTCAATAACTTTTTTGCTATACCAATATCATCATGAATTTGTTTTTTTAAGGCATCTAAACTATCAAACTTTTGATTGATACGTATAAAGTCTACAAATTCTAACGCTATCTCTCCGTTTATTTCACCGATCTCTTTATCGAAGATATGTGTCTCTACTGCATAAGAGTCATCTGTTGTGACACGGTGTCCTAAAAAGCTCACTGAATTTAGCCATTGACCATCAATGAATGTACGTGTAGCATAAACACCTTCTAATGGAAGTTGATACTCTTTTACATTTAAATTGATCGTAGGGACCAACTCTTTTTTACCCAATCCTTGCCCTTGTACCACTTGGCCTTGTATATAGTGGGTTCTGCCCAAAAGTTTATTTACCAGTTCTATTTTACCCTTACGCAAATATTCTTTGATGGTACGTGAATGAACAGGTATCTCATCAAGGCTTACCTGCTCAATGATAACTATCTCTTTATCACATAAAGTGTTGAGTATCTGGGCATTTCCTGCTTTATTTTTACCAAAATGAAAATCATAACCCACAACGATCGTTTCAAGTGCAGGAAAATCAACTTCAAGTTTATGCACAAATGCTTCAGGTGTGAGCGATTTTATCTTATCAAAATGGTAAAAACAACATACTTTAGAGGTAAAGAGTGACCGTTTATACCCAGGTGTAAGATACCCGCCATTTCTTTCTATGATCACCAATGCATCTGCTTTATCTATAAGGGTTTGATGCCCTAGATGTATACCGTCGAATGAACCTATGGCAATACTCTTTATCTCATTGCTGAACCGCAAGGCTATTTCTCCATCTTTATAAAATGATAAAGATACTCTTGATTGCCCTCTTTACCCTGGACTTGCGATAGTGCCTGATATTTGAGTGACCATTCTAACTTTTCAGCTTCTGATTCAAACTCCTCTTTACGTCTGGCTATTGCATCTAGATCCTGTACCACGCCTCTGCTGTCACGTTTCACATCTTTACCAACTTCAAACTGAGGCTTGTAAAGTATGATGATGTCTGTGCCGTTTTGGCTAAGTCTGTCTATATCGTTTGTGATCTGGAGTATAGATATGAAGGAAACATCGCAAGTAACCACTTCAAAAGCATCATTACTTTGAAACTCACGTATATCTGTCTCTTCATACAGTGAAAGTTTTTCATGATTACGCAATGAAACATGTAATTGATCTTTTCCTACATCCACACAGGATAATGTTGCCACATTATTTTCAAGTATTATCTGTGCAAATCCACCCGTACTGGAACCTATGTCTAACGCTTTTTTTCCTTTAAGTTCTATAGGGTGCTCATTCAAAAAATTCTCTAATTTTCGTGCAGCACGGCTTACATAAAACTTCTCATCTTCCACATCAACAGAAGAGTTCTCATCTATCTTTGCTGAAGCTTTAGCCACTTTTCCATCCACTTTTACTTTACCGGCCTTAATTGCATCATTTGCACGATTACGACTTTCAAAGTAACCCTCTTCTACCAAGTATTTATCCAGTCTCATAACATCTTCCTCATCTCATCTTCCGTCAGTGTTTTCACCCCAAGACTCTCAGCCTTGGTCAACTTAGATCCGGCATCTTCACCATATACAACATAATCTGTCTTTTTACTCACAGAACCACTGACCTTGGCACCAAGTTTTTCAAGCATATCTTTGACTATACCCCGGCTTACAGACATACTGCCTGTCAATACCACAGTTTTATCTTTAAAAGGATTTTCGATTGCTTCAACTTTCTCTTCTACTGTAGGTTGAACCACCTCAAACAGTTTTAAGACGAACTCACGATTGACACGCATAAATTCCAGCAAGGAGTTTGCCATCTCTTCACCTATACCATCTAGGGCTACCACATCCTCAAATGTAGCATCAACAAGGCCTAAGCCAAACTCTAAAGCCAATGCCTTGCTGGCCACTTCTCCTATGTGTTCTATACCCATCGCAGAGATCAGTCTATAAAGAGGGACACCTTTTGTGTCATCGATAGCATCAAGAAGGTTTTGTATACGCTTCGCTTTGAAACCTTCCATCCCTTCTAAATCTTCAAATTTCAAATGATAAAGTCCTAAAATATCTTCTATTTTATGCTCTTTCACCAGTATCTCAACGATCTTGGATCCAAGTCCATCTATGTTCATACACCCTTTTTTAGCAAAGTGGATGATGGAGTTTACTACCCTATCCGGACAATCGAGGTTTTGGCACTTTATCAGTGTCCCTTCATCCAGTAATTCACTTTTACACGTAGGACACTCTGTTGGACGTTTGATAATAACTTCTGAACCATCTCGTCTATCATCTAATACTTTAGTGATCTTAGGAATAACATCTCCAGAACGTATAAGTATGACACTATCACCTATCATCAAAGCTTTTCGCTCTATCTCATCAAAATTATGAAGTGTTGCACGACTTATAATTGCACCATCTACTTCTACAGGCTCTACCTCTGCTACAGGGGTAATGACACCCGTTCTTCCTACCTGCAAAGTAATGTCATTGACCTTGGTCACCTTCTCTACTGCAGGGAACTTATAGGCACACATCCATTTGGGTACTTTGACCGTATATCCGAGATCTTCCTGTTTACTGACCTCATCTACTTTGATTACCATACCATCCATCATCATAGGGATCTCATCGCGCTTAGAGATAAGATCTTGATAAAAAGCTTCTATCTCTTCAATGCTGTGACACTCTTGGACATGAGGAGGTTCTAAAAATCCTAACTCATATACAAAGTCCATCTTTTGTGAAAGTTTTGACTGGGTTAAGCTGTTTTCACCTAAACCCCAAGGATAAAATACCAACCTCCGTTTTGCTGTCACAGAGGAATCTAACTGTCTAAGACTTCCAGCTGCAGCATTTCTAGGGTTTGCAAACACTTGTTCACCCTCTTCCAATCTCTCTTTGTTAATAATTGCAAAATCATCTTTACGGATCACCACCTCACCACGTATCTCTATCTGATTCTCATAGTCGATACTGAGAGGTACAGAACGTATGGTACGTACATTGTCTGTTACCTCTTCACCTACAACACCATCACCACGTGTGATGGCACGGACCAATTTTCCATTTTCATACAGTAGGTTCATACTTGCACCGTCAAACTTAGGCTCACAGAAGTAAACACATTCACCTACATTTTTGACTGTTCTGTCCAACCACTCTTGTACCTCATCTCTGTTAAACACATCTTCCATACTCCACATACGTTTAATATGTTTTGCCTTGGAAAACTCATCACGTACCACACCACCTACACGCTTCGTAGGAGAGTCTTCAGCCACTTGAACAGGGTTTTCTGTTTCGTAGTCTAATACTTCATGGTAAAGCCTGTCATACTCTTCATCTGTAGCGATAGGATTATCTTCAACATAGTAAGCATATGCCCATTTTTTGAGGATATTGATTTTTTCTTGGTATTGTTCGTTTGTCATTTTTTATAGTTTACTTTCTCTTTTTTTCCATCAAACTTCGGAGTCGTCTGTAAGATATACACATCTAAAAAAGCTTTCGCTCTGGCCAAATACTCTCTGGCTTTCATCCTATATGCAGCCTTTGTACCAGGGATATCTTTTGCCATAAATCCTATGACTTTTTGTCCTTTGGATTTTGCGATGAACAACGCTCTTTCAAGATGAAATTTCTGAGAGACGATTATATAGTCTTTTAGGTCAAAAATCGCTTCAGCTCTCACCACAGAATCAAGTGTTCTTACGCCCAAAGGGTCTAGAGTGATATAGCGATTTGGGATACCTGCTTTCATAAGATCTTTTTGCATCTTGCTTGTCTCATTATAATACTTTGTACTGTTGTCCCCAGAAACCACAATGGCTTTCACTTTCCCCGCTTTAAACAGTTCCACTGCTGCACGAATACGATATGTATAAAAGTAGTTTTTCCCACCACCTACCATATATTTGGCTGTACCTAGCACTAAAGCGGCTTTTTTTTCTGGTATTTTTGTGCTGCTCTGATAAAGATCTGACTCTGCCTGTTTTGAGATGTACATATCTATACCTACAAGGCCCAACACTATGACCAATGCCATCACAAAAATCCATTTTATTATGCGTATCAAGATCTTACAGTATCGCTTTCAAAACAGTTAAAGCCTGTTGATGCTCAACCACATCATGACAACGTACGATTGAAGCCCCATTTTCAACAGCTTTTAAATGGATAGCCAAAGTCCCTGGTAAGCGTTCTTCTGGAGTAGAAGCAATCAATTTATCTATCATCGATTTTCTACTTGCACCCACCAGCACTTCACAGCCAAATACTTTAAAATGTACCATGTTCTTGATCAGTGTCAGATTATGTTCCAGAGTTTTACCAAAGCCTATACCCACATCTAAGATGATCTTTTCTCTACCAAGTCCTAAGGATTCACATTTGGCAATACGTGCTTCAAAAAAATCACTAACCT
This sequence comes from Sulfurovum sp., assembly GCF_041551015.1. Taxonomy (GTDB): domain Bacteria; phylum Campylobacterota; class Campylobacteria; order Campylobacterales; family Sulfurovaceae; genus Sulfurovum. The sequence goes on from NZ_JBFENQ010000004.1 coordinate 14,671, forward strand.
CAACCATCACATCATCATACTGAGGATCTTTTTGCATGGTTTTAGGGGTACCCTGCATATGCATAATACAAAGCTTGGTATCATACTTCACTGCAAGTTTTATGATATCTTCATTGCTTGCCCCTGTAATATCATTGATGAGACTGAATCCACTGTTGAGTGCATACTCTACAACATTTGGGGTATAACTGTCTATAGAAAAAGTCGCTTTTTCATACAGCTTTTCAGACTTGATGATGTCACAAATAGACTTTATACGTTCTAACTCTTCTTCTGCACTCACTTCATCCGCACCAGGACGAGATGACACAGCACCAATGTCGATGATACCTGCACCATTCTCTATCATACTGTTGATCTGTTTGATGGCATCTTCTGCCTGAAATCTGCTTCCGGAAAAAAAACTGTCATCATTCGCATTGATCACACCCATGATCTGTGTAGGATAAGTTTTAGTAGAAAGAAATTTCTTCAGCTCTGCAGCAACTGTTTTAAGTCCAAAGGGTTGTGCCAACTCTTTTTTAGAGAGGAGTTCCATATGTTTTCTCGTCCCTATAAGAATACAGTCATAGATAGGTTTTTCACAAAGTATCACGCCACCAGGTACAGCAAGTTCTGCACCTATACTGAGAGCATCCTGTTTGAGTATATTTGCTGCGGGTGTTTTAAGGTCTTTGATGAAGAAGTAGAGTAGTTCCATCTTCTTTGCCATGATACTCACACCACCACTCTCTACATCGAGTGCTTTAAGGGCTGCTTTTTTATCTGTTATCTGTCCAAGTTGATATAGTTTCATAGCGCCCCCTATAGATTGATAATATATTCTACCGTTTTTTTCGGGCCAAAAGTTTCAAAAGCAGTGTATTGAGTACAAATTGAGGTGGTGACCCAACATCCAACGCAATATAAGTATTTGAAAAAAGTGTTAAGATATTTTCATCCAAGTTGTAGACTTGTGAATGTATAGCCGCTTTACTGATTCGTTCAACGAGCTCTTTCATTGCTTTTGCATCAGTTCGTTTATGGGTTTGTACAAAGTCATACACTGCAGCCAAAGAGAGTTGACTTAGATCCAGATCCAGCCTCTCTTCTTCTTTCTCCTGAGACAGTACTATAATAGGTAAACGTGAACGGATCGTATCCAGGATCGTAGCTTTACTAGGCGTAATCAGAATAAACTCTTTCTTAGGTGGGGGTTCTTCTATCACTTTTAAAAGTTTATTTTGTACTACTGGAGAGAATGTTTTAGCTGCAATAATGATAACAGTGGTCTCTTCACTCGCCATGTAAGCTTTTTCTATAGCCAGCTTCGCATCTTCTACTAAAAAAGTATCTTCTTTTATGATTTTTACAAAACGTTCATTTTGCTGCAGTTCTTCAAGCTGGATCACCGTGTCATCTATATCGCTGCTGATGATCACTTGGCTAACTAGTCTCATGATTCTAAATCTAAATCCCCGAAAAGTGCTGCTGAGAGTGTGTTGTCAAAAAGCTTGAAGAGCTGTAAAAGTTTAATATCCAACAGGGTGTCAGAACTACGGAATACAAAACTGTCTTGCACCTCTTCGTCCATGACCCATAAAAAACTGTTCTCATTTCTGTATGCAAGTTTTGTGAAAGGATGGTCACCTTTACCGATATACCAAATATAATATCCGTTCGGATAAGAGATATCCAACATATCTTCAAGAAGTTGCAGGTCTTGTGTAGATTTCATCGCATGTAGATGCGGAAAACAGCTTGATAAAGCGTAAAAAGGAAGAAGGGGTCTGTTTTTTTTCAAATCATTGATATTGTTTAAAATATATTTAGCAAACCACTCGTGAGATTCATCAGTAAGAATAAGAGCTGTTTTCCCTTCAATACTCTGAGAAACAGCACTTTTAGCTAAAGGTGCCCACTCATAACGATACTCCTCCATCCATGAAAAAGAGGACTCTTCTTCACGTATGGTCTCAAGTGTCCACTTTAAAAGCTGCTGCATTACTCTACTTATCTAATTCAAAGGCTTCATGAAGCGCACGGATAGCAAGCTCGCCATACTTCTCATCTATCACCATAGAGACCTTTATCTCCGAAGTAGATATCATCTGTATGTTAATGTTATTTTCAGCAAGTACAGTAAATGCTGTAGCAGCCACACCTGAGTGAGATTTCATACCTACACCCACAACAGATACTTTACATACATGCTCGTCAAAATCCATACCCTGAATATCATGGTCAAAACTTGCCATCAGTTTTTTGGCATTTTCATGCTCACTTTGCGGTACAGTAAATCCAAGGTTTGTTGAACCATCAGTACCCATATTCTGAATGATCATATCTACATTAATGTTCTCTTTTGCCAACATTGTAAAAATCTCTGCTGCGATCCCTGGTCTATCTGAAACACCTCTAAGTGTAACTCTTGCTTGGTTTTTGTCAAGAACAACACCACTTACTAATACTTCTTCCATACTATTGCTTTCCTTTGTGATAAGTGTACCTTCATTATCGCTAAAACTACTTTTAGCGTATAGTTTTACATTAAGTTTTTTTGCCAATTCTACTGAACGGTTCTGTAATACCTTCGCACCCAGTGACGAAAGCTCTAACATCTCATCATAAGAGATAGTGTCAAGCTTTTTTGCATTGGGTTCGATGCGTGGATCTGTTGTATAGATACCATCTACATCAGAATAGATCTCACACTGATCAGCCTTCAATGCTCCAGCCAATGCAACTGCAGAAAGGTCTGAACCACCACGTCCGAGTGTTGTGACTGAACCATCTTTATTGATACCCTGAAAACCTGCTACAACAACGATTTTACCTTCACCTATAGCTTCATGCATTGCAGTGGGATCGATAGCCTCTATACGTGCATACGTATGTGTGTCATCTGTTACAATACCCGCTTGACGTCCTGTCATTGCTATTGCAGCATATCCTTTTGACTGTAATGCTATAGAGAGTAGTGCTGCCGTCACACGTTCACCTGAACTAAGCAACATATCCATCTCTTTTTTTGCAGGGTTTTTGTCAAAATGTTCTGCGTAACTTATCAGTTTATTGGTTTCTCCACTCATTGCAGAGACAACAACTACAATGTCATTACCGGCATCTTTTGCTTTTGCTACACGATTGGCTACATTTTCGATACGATCGAGATCTCCAACACTTGTACCACCATATTTATGTACAACTAACATCTATATCAAACCTTCTTCTATAAAATAATCAATCACTCTACGATACACTTTACGTTTAAAGTAGGTCACCTTTTTAAATAACTCTTCATACTCTACAAACTCATACTCTTCAAATTCAGGAATGTCATATGCCTGTAAATTGATGGTTGCACTCTCTTTCAGGCGTACCAGAAAATATTTCTGTGTCTGTCCGTCAAAAGGGTATGTTTTACCTCGTGATGTTTTCGGGAAGTCATAAGAGATCCACTCTGGAAATTCTCCTATTACTTCTACATGATCACAGCCTATCTCTTCCAACAATTCCCGCTTCAAAGCTTCTCTTGGTGTTTCACCTTCATCGATGCCCCCTTGAGGGAATTGCCACGCATTTCTGATATCACTTCGATGTGCTACAAAAAATTCACACTTATCTGGATATCTAGAAGAGAGTATCACAGCTGCAACATTTGGCCTATAGGTCTTTTTCTTTTGCATACTTTTACTCATTTCGCTATTTAATTAAATAGGACGCAACAAAGCTAAAATTCTTATATCACGCTAGTACTGTGCTTCCTTTAAAAAGGAAGCTATAGAGACTGGTCTCTTTTGATAATCAGTACTAAATTGTATTTTTACTCTAGATCTACTAAAGTTTATCTATACATTCCTAATTTTCTGATATTATTCTATCTAAAATGCGGTTACAAACATTTGAAAAGATTCAAAAAGTGAGAAAACTATTTGCTAATTTATCTTCATATCCCCTACTGTGATTCTAAGTGTCACTACTGTAGTTTTAATACCTATGTCGACAAATTTGAAACCCAATCCAAGTATATGGATGCCCTTTATCAACAACTTTCTTTTGAACTGCAACGTTTTAATGCAAAACCGAAAAGTGTAGAAACACTTTTTATAGGTGGAGGTACACCTTCGACCGTATTTCCAGAACTCTATGCCCCAATTTTTGAACTCCTTAATCCTTATCTGAAGAAAAATGCAGAGATCACAACAGAAGCAAACCCGAACTCTGCAACCAAAGAATGGCTGGAGGGTATGAAAAACCTTGGGGTCAATCGTGTCAGTTTTGGGGTACAGAGTTTTAATGCTCAAAAGCTAAAAGCACTGAACCGGGCACACAATCCACAACAGGCTAAAGATGCCATACTTTATGCCAAAGAACTTGGATTTGAGCATCTCTCTTTAGATTTGATATACAACTACCAAGGTGACACAAAAGCACTGCTTTTAACTGACATAAAAGAGGCATTTTCTCTTCCTATAGACCATATATCCGCCTATGAACTCACTATAGAGGGCGGTACGAAATTTTCAACTACTCCGGAGGTAAGGCAGGAAGATGAGAACCTTGCTTTTTTTGTAGCCCATGAGATAGAAAAACGAGGCTTTAAAGCGTATGAGATTTCAAATTTCGGTACTTACCAAAGTAAACATAACAAAGGCTACTGGGAACTTAAAAACTACATAGGTGCCGGTGCTGGAGCAGTGGGATTTTTGAAAGACAAACGTTATTATCCTCAAACAAATATCGAAGCCTATGTCGCAAACCCGCTTCATATCAATGAAGAATCCTTAACCTTAGACGAGCTACTGACAGAAAAAATCTTTTTAGGTTTACGCAGTTCTCTAGGTATTGAAAAATCCCTTCTCTCAGAGAAGATGATAGAAAAAGCAAATCTCCTTTGTGAAAAAAAGAAACTTCTTTGTGATGCAACACATTACTATAATAATAATTTCTTCTTGAGTGATGAACTCGCACTCTACATTTTAGGATAATTTGATAAAATACAACAATTAAACTACAAGGCACACTATGTTTGGCATTGGCTTTACCGAGTTACTTATAATTTCTATTGTTGCTATACTCTTTTTAGGGCCTGATAAGTTACCTTCAGCGATGATAGAGATGGCTAAATTCATCAAAAGTGTAAAAAAGACTGTAGGTGAAGCAAAAAGTTCTCTTGAAGAAGAAATGAAGATCGCAGACCTCAAAGAGGAAGCGCTCAGTTACAAAAAACAACTTGATGATGCGACAAGCGAACTTAAAAATTTTAAAAATATAGACTTTGATGATTTTGATGATCTTACCTATGATGATGAAGTCTCAACAGAGTCTCCTAAAGCGATCGCGAAGGCTTCTCAAACAAATGAGCCTGAAATAACAAAAGAGACATCAGAAGACAGAGTTGTTGCCACACAAGTTGAAGCACAAAATGACACTGTGACATTTAAAAAACCAAAAAAGAAAAAGAAAAAAGAAGCGACTGATGAAACTACTGACAGCCCGAAAGATAATGCATAATGTTTAGTGAACTTAGACCCCATCTAGTTGAACTACGAAAAAGACTTGGACTCTCTGTACTCTCAGTATTTATCGCATTTATTATTGCTTTTGTATTTCATGAAGCCATATTAGAGTGGGTCACAGCACCGCTCAATGAGGCCCTTGATCAAGTTGCACACATTTCAAAAAAGGCTGCTGACGGTATGGTAACGACACACCAGGTTGGTGGTGCATTTTTTGTAGCACTTAAAGTTTCATTTTTTGCGGGACTGTTAGGAGCACTGCCATTTATTCTCTATCAACTCTGGCTTTTTGTTGCACCTGGTTTGTACAGTAATGAGAAAAAAATGGTACTTCCATTTGTCATCGGAGGTTCAGTAATGTTCCTTGTCGGTGTCATGTTTGCCTACTATGTAGTGACTCCATTTGGATTTCAATTCCTCATTACCTTTGGTTCTTTTCTCTATACTCCGCTGATCAACATAGAAGACTATGTTGGCTTTTTTACAAAAATCATGATGGGCTTTGGTATCGCATTTGAACTTCCTGTCTTTGCCTACTTTTTAGCCCTTCTTGGTCTTGTAACGGACAAAACACTCAAAGACTTTTTTAAGTATGCCGTACTTATCATCTTTGTAGTTGCTGCACTGCTTACACCACCTGATGTACTCACACAGCTTCTTATGGCTGCACCACTTGTACTCTTGTATGGTGTATCTATCCTAATCGTACGTGTGGTGAATCCCCATATAGAAGATGAGGATGAAGAAACAGATGAAGAGAGCGAAAACTCTCAAAATGATATATAACCAGTTACATGAAGGAAGAGCTGCTTACTAAAAATTATGACTATGAACTCCCCGAAGGGTTCATCGCAACAACGCCCGTTCACCCCAGAGACCATGCAAAACTTCTGGTTTATGACAGAAAAACAGATACCGTTACCCATACCACATTTCAACACTTACTGGATTTTTTACCAAAAGAGTGTGATGTATTTCTTAACGATACACGTGTCATAAAAGCACGTATTTTTGGTCATAAAAAGTCTGTGAACAATCAAGGTGGAGGAAAAGTAGAACTTCTTTTTAACAAACCGCTGGATGCACACCATTATCTTGTACTCATCCGAGGTAAGGTCAAGATAGGGACAGAACTTTTATTTGATGATGAGCTTGTAGCTACAGTGACTGGATTTAACGATGACGGTTCACGTATCGTCACTTTTACACATCATGGCAAAGCGATACGCTTTGAAGAATTGGTCCTGGTTCTAGATGACATTGGTCATATACCTTTACCGCCATATATGCAAAGAGAAGACAATCAAGAAGATGAGACAGACTATCAAACACTCTTTGCCAAAAATGCAGGCGCTGTTGCTGCACCAACAGCTTCATTGCATTTTACTCCTGAACTTTTCGCTGCATTAGAACAAAGACATCGGACCCATAAAGTGACACTTCATGTAGGAGCAGGGACCTTTAAGCCAGTGGAAGCTGAAGAGATATTGGACCATCCTATGCACTCAGAGTATTTTTATATCCCTAAAACTTCAGCAAAAGTATTGGACAGCGATACACCTATATTAGCCATAGGAACAACAGTTACAAGAACTATTGAGTATTATGTACGGACAAAAAAAACACAAGGTGAGTGTGACCTCTTCTTAAACCCTTTAAACCCACCTCAAAGAGTCACCTATCTACTCACCAATTTCCATTTACCTAAAAGCACACTTATCATGCTTGTCTCTTCTTTTATAGGAAGGGAAAAAACGTTAGACTTATATAAAGAGGCCATAGAGAATAAATATAGGTTTTTTTCCTATGGAGATGCAATGCTAATACTCTAGAAAGGTGTATCTATGACATATATGTGGAAATATATTTTACTACTTATATCACTTCTGTTTCTTTTGAGTGGCTGTGCACAGAAAAAGCCATATATCTATCCAAATTATGAAATCATCAAACCTGAAAAAACCTGTAATCCGAACAGAAAAAACATTCAAGACCTATTAGACTCTTATCTCGGTAAACCTTACGTCTGGGCAGAAGAAGGTCCTCATGCATTTGACTGTTCAGGGCTTGTATATAATATTTATGGATCTATGGGTATGGACGTGCCTCGTGTAGCAAGAGAGCAGGCAAAGATGGGTAAACATGTTGGTTTCAAAGATTTACACTATGGTGATCTTATCTTCTTTGGCTCAACAAACAAAAGAAGTAAATATATCAACCATGTAGGTATTTATCTTGGAGAGGGATGGTTTGCACATGCCAGTAGTAAAGATAGAAAAGTTACCATTAGTCACTTTGAAAAAGAGCCTGTATACGTCAAACGGATGAAAGTATGTAAACGCTATTTAAGTGAAGATGAACGTGCAAAATATATGAATTGTGATGTACCCTTGCAAGAGATGGAAATTACAAGCTCACGCTATACTACACCATGGCAGCCAGGGATGAAACTGCCTAAAAAAGCTGTACCGAGCTAAAAAGAAAATTCAAATGCATCTAACTATAATATTATGAGAAAAATCACCTATCTCTCCTTAGCCCTTCCACTGTTATTAGTATTGAGCGCATGCAAACCTGACCCTCATCCTAAAAATCCCAATTATGCAATTAAAAAACCTTTGGTAAAGTATGAACCTAACAAGAAAAATCTTGACAGAATGGTAAAAGAACTTCAAGGACGTCCTTATGTTTGGGCAGAAGAAGGACCAAATCAGTTTGACTGCTCTGGATTTACTTATTATCTGTACGGAAGTATGGGGATAGAGATACCTCGTGTTGCCAGAGAACAAGCAAAAAAGGGAGATGAGATCAAGATGCATGAGTTAGTCTATGGTGATCTTATCTTCTTTGATACAGACAAAAATCCCAAAGGAAAGATCACCCATGTAGGTATGTATCTTGGTAACGGTTGGTTTACACATGCAAGTACTACCGAATTGGAGATTGTCTATTCTAACCTCAATACTTCACCTTATTATAAAAAAAGATTACGTATCTGTCGAAGATATTTACCTGAACCAAAAGCAAGGATCGTAATGGATGATGTAAAGCCATGGAAAACAAAAGAAGCTGTAAAAGCCAAAGTTTCTTCACCTTCAGCAGTTACTGTGCCTAAGGTCACGCAAAAGCATGTCTTAGGTAACTTTTATGTACAAGTAGGTTCCTTCTCCGGAAAACCCCAAGATGCCTTACTTAAAAAGATCACAAGAGCAGGATATCACTATAAACTCATTGAGTTTCGCATCAATGGTAAACAAATCTCTAAACTTCTCATAGGACCCTACAGAAAAAGATCAGATGCAGTCGAACTTTTAGCAAATATTAAAGACCAGATACAAAAAGACGCCTTTATCGCAGAGATTCGTTAATCATAGAGTATCTATCAAGCAGCTGCAATATATTTTCCTATAGAACTATTTAATGTTTGTATTTGAAATTTATACTTCTCATTATAATTAATAAGTAATTCATATTTCTTGTAGAGGATCTGATGAAGTATCTCATTTATTAAAGTATGCATATCCTCTGCACCAATGGTTCCTGTTAATCCTTTCATATCTATACATAACATCTTTACCTGTTCATATCGGTGTTCTTTTATCAATTTAGCAAAAATTTCATCACTTGTACCATATGCTGTACTAAACTCTTTCAGTACTTCAAGATAGAGTGCCTCACTGTTATTGGCATGTCTGATACCATTTTCGATATTGATTCCCAGATAAGTAATGACTTCTTTAGTCTCAGCTTCTTCTTCCTTAGGTGTTACCACATCTGTATCAGAAAGATAGATAGATAGTGCCGTATAGAGTTTACCTATGTTGAGCGGTTTGGCTAAAAATGCATTAATACCACAGTTGAACATTTTTTGAATTTCACTGTCCAAAACCAATGCAGTAAATGCAACGATAGGCATGGTATCAAATTTACTATCAAGACGTATCATCTGTGTAGCCGTATATCCATCCATAATAGGCATATTAATGTCCATAAGCACTAGATCAAATTGAATCTTGCTCTCCTTAACCATATCAACAGCTTCTTGTCCATTATTTGCAATACTGATACTCATATCGGAATGGTGCAATAAACTAATAAGTACTTTTTGGTTGATAATGTTATCTTCTACAATAAGGATGTTTTTCCCAGAAAAAGCTTTAAAAGAGTGTTGTGTGACACCTTTTGTTTCAACGATATTTTTTCTGTGTGTTTGTATCTGTTTCCCTTCATCCTTTTGCTCTTGTTCCTCATAGGAAGGTACTTTGATATCATACATGTTCACGATCATTTCAAAAACACGTTCTTGATTGAGCGGTTTAAAGAGATGGCTATCTATCATTTCATGTATAAAACTCTTTTTATCGGTCTGTAGCAATGAATTGAGTGCTACTACCTTAAGCTCTTTGCCCATCCTAATTTTTTTAAGATACTCAACCAATCTGACATTAAAGAGACTTTCATGTAGAACAACAATATCAAAAGAGGTTAAATTAGGAATATTTTTCATAAATTCCTCTTGAGAAAGCACCGTCACTTCATGTCTAAAATATGCAAACATTTTTTTGACAGCCAAAGCTGAATTATAATTTACGTCCACAATAAATACTTTTTTCTCTATCAGTACTTTCTCCGGCAGTCGGTACATTCTCTGATTTGATTTATCTACTACATTAAAAGGTAGGGAGAGTGTAAATGTACTCCCTTTACCTTCTATACTCTGTACGGAAAGTTTACCATTCATCATATCAACCAATTCATGTGCAACAAAAAGGCCAAGGCCTACATAGGTACCTGTCTCTTCGTCATAATAAGGGACAAATAGATCTTCTAACTCTTCAGTATTAAGCCCTCTACCCACATCGGAAAACTGAAACTGTAGTTCTACCTGTTCTTCAAAAGTATCAAACTTTGAGATCTCTAATTTAACCTCATCTATATCTACTTGAGTCATAATGTGTTCAAGTAGACTTTTAAGCGTTTGTCCCAAATGGAGAGAATCTCCTACTAAACGCCGGGGTACGTTTTTATCTATATCAAAAATAAGTTCAACTTGACTCCCTGAAAATTGTGAACAGATAGTACCTGCTAATTCATTCAAAACGTTATTAATATTAAACTCTTCATTGACTATCTCAATTTTCTTTGACTTTAACCTAAGAAAATCTATAAGATCATTGGTAACATCCAAAAGTCTGCTTTCAACATTCGCTAAGGTTTTTTCTTTATTTTTAAATGATTTGGATGATTTATCTATGGCTTGATGACTTTTTTCAAGTGCCTGTTTCGCGATATCATGAATATTTTCACTCATGTTGGTAAGTAAGAGATTTTGACTTTTTTCCATCTCCAATTGTTTGTCAAACATGGACTGGTGTAGCTGTTGCATCTTCTGCATTTTCTGAGATGATACAAATAATATGGCTATACTCACAATCCCCAAAGCGAAAAGAGCGACCCACAGCCAGAAAGTTTCTAGCCCTGCACTTGTACTTACCTCTGCATAACCCATACTACTTAAGCCTATAATGGCCATACTTATTTTATTAAAAAGCATACGATATTACCTTATTGTCATAATTTAATATTCTCCATGCTGACATTTCCCTACTATAATTCTATCGAAGGATTTTATTTTTTTACTTATTTAGAAGTATTATATTTACTATTAAATTTAAATGATGACATATACATCACGCTATAGCCAAAAGATTTTAGAAGATGACAAAAGTTTGGGTACAATTTCACTATGAAATTAGCAAGTATAGATGTAGGACTTAAACGTATAGGTGTGGCAATCTGTCTCGATGGAAAGATCGTCATACCTCAAAATGCCATCCTACGAAAAAACCGTAATCAAGCTGCAAGAGATGTCAAGACTTTTTTAGAAGAGTGGGAGATAGAGAAACTCATCGTAGGTCTTCCTAAAGATGCTGATAGTTCCGAAGAGATGGAAAGACGTATCAAACATTTTGTTTCTCTACTTGACTTACAGATAGAAGTAGTCTACCAAGATGAACAAAGTTCAAGCATTGAAGCCAAAGAGCTTACAATGGGTCTGTTTAAACACAAAAAAGATGGGAAGATCGATTCCATCGCTGCAAAGATCATCTTGGAACGATGGATGGGACAGTAAACAATTAAAGTTTTTTCTTTAATCCCTGAATTCTATTATATGCTTTGTTGATACTCTCCACTGTCACCTCTCCACTCTGAACCAATGTCATTATAGTATCAACCAGTTTTTTTGTACTGACAATTTTTTTAGGGTCAAGTTGATTTCCAATCAGCAAAATATCATCTCCTGCATTAATCGCCAGTTTAAGTGTGTTTTTCAATCCATATTTTTGACTGATCGCACCCATTTGAAGATCATCCGTGATGACCACACCATGATATCCCAGTTTCCATCGTAACATCTTGGTAACTGTCTCATAAGAGAGGCTCGCAGGATACTTGGCATCTATTTTTTTGTTAAATACATGGGCAACCATCACTGTATCGGCCTTGTCTTTTAAAAGTCTATAGGGTTCTAACTCAATTTTTTTCCAGAGATTTGTGACATCAACAAACCCTTTGTGTGTATCTCCTACCGAAGAGCCGTGTCCGGGAAAATGTTTAATAGAGGTAAGTACCCCATTAGTATGCATTGCATCGATGAAAGTAGAGGCATACTCTGCTACCATTTTAGGGTCTTTACCAAAAGAACGTCCCAAACCGTGAATGACATGGTTTTTCATATTTATATCCAGATCCACAACAGGTGCAAGGTCATAATTGATCCCTACACTTTTTAGTTCCTGACTCATTTGTGTATAGGTTTCTTTGATCTTACTTTGATCCATTTTGATCACATCAGAAGCTTTGGGGAACTTACCGTAAAAGCCATATTTACTTTTAAGTCTTTGAACCTTTCCTCCCTCTTGATCTACTGCAATAAGCAATTTCCCATCTCTGCTGCATGCTTGCAGTTCTTTGGTCAGATTGGCTAACTGTGTTTTCGTAGCAATATTCTTTGGTATATTTTTATCCACCGGGTTATAGTCAAATAAAATCACTGCTCCCAGATTGTACTGCGCGATATCTTTACAAATTTGGCTTTCTTTGGGTGCATGTGTACCATGAAATCCGATCATAAGCATTTGACCTACTCTTTTTTCAAGTGCTAACTCTCCTGACCATACATTCGTAAACAAAAACAAACCCAGCAATAAAACTTTTTCTATCATAAAAAATATCCTTCAAATAATCTCAATATTATAGTGTAACTACTCTTTATTTGCATACGGTTAACCTTAGTGTATTACACTACCCCTACAAGAGCATCTAGGGCACCTAAAATATACCCCCTCCCTTTTATAAAGCATTTTAGGACTCCTTTTAAAACATTTTCCTCCTTTTGTCCCAAAGATGCTCTTTGAAAACTTTTTAATCTATTTTTACCTCTCTTACTTATAACTATATCTTCTATTAATATTCAGTTAACCTTATACTATTAAAATACCTTCATAAGAGCATCAATAGAGATAGACCTGTCTCCTTATTATTTTCATTAGGTCTATCTTTAACATCATTTTTCCCTCCCTTTTTACATCCCAATGATGCTCTTTAAAAAAATCTTTTACATAATTCGACTCAATTACACAATTTTTACATCTTCATAGTGTATAATTTATAAAACAATATATAAAGGCCCATTTTATGAAGAAACTATTGACTACATCCCTTCTACTCTTGTCACTGTTAACCTATACACAAGCAGCAGAAAACGAAAAACTATTAGCAGAAATGACTATGACTGACATCACAGGAAAAACCTATGATGTTATGGGTACAGAACAAGGACTTAATATAAAAGGTCTTGAAGGAAAAGTGATCTTCTTAGAGTTTTTTGGACATAAATGTCCTCCTTGCCTGGAATCAATCCCTCACTTGGTCAAGTTACAAAAAAAACATAAAGATAAGTTAGCTATCGTCTCTATTGAAGTACAAGGTTATAGTCATGAGGAAACAAAAAAGTTTGCAAAAGAGAAAGGCATGAACTACATTGTAGTGTCTGAAGAAAAGGCTTCTGAATTGGTAAATTATATCCAGCAAAGAGCACAATGGAGAGGAAGTATTCCTTTCTTGGTAGCCCTTGATACTAAAGGCGATGTACAATTTGTTCAAGCTGGTATGCTTCCAGAGGCGTCACTTGAAGAGCTCATATCAGAACTTTCAAAAACAACAAAATAATCCCTACTCATCCTATCTTTCTCTTTAATATAGAAAGATAGGCATTCCAATATCATCATTTTTTTCAATCATTCTCTAAGATAATCTTACGATACCATTTTGTATTGTGATGACACCTTCAAGTTCTGCTTCATACACCCTGTCACCAAACTTCTTAAGACTCTCATCAAATGTAGGTGTGGTTTGGCAAAAATAAAAGAAATCATCTTTTTCTAATGCATCATCTGCTATCTGGCCAAAAGTAGAGGCAAATGCCTCTATATCATGTATGGGTGTAGCCTGCATTGTGTGTAACAACTGGTTCGTACCCAAACTCTCATCGAGTCTTTGAGGAAGTACAAATATCTTTTTCCCCATCTTCAAAGCATACTCCACTGAACGCATGGAACCGCTATTCAGATCTGCTTCTGTAACGATCAAACTATCCCCAAGTGCAACGACCAGTTCATTCCGTACCACAAAACTCCATCCTGTTGCTCTGAAACCATCATTAAATTGGCTAAGCAACAATCCTTTGTTCTCTATACTCTCTATAAGCGTTTTATTAACTGCAGGGTAGCGTATATCCAGTCCATTTGCTACAACAGCAATAGTATTCTCTTCTCCTGCTCCAGTATGTGCTATGGTATCCACTCCCATTGCAGCACCACTTACCACACATACCCCTCGTTTGGCTAAAGCACTGGCAAGACTGTATGTAAACTGTCGTGTGTAGTTTGAGGGTCGTCTTGTTCCCACAATAGAGACTTTAGGACGTTTCAGCAGATCCAGGTCACCCTTATAAAAAAGTGTAGAAGGATACTTCTTCATACTCTCCAAACTGAGTATATGCTGAGTAAGTATTTGACTCATACGATGCCTTTTTGGATCTATCATATCACAGCAGTGTACTTATCAGAAAAAATATTTCATATTGTCATACTTTTGAAAAGAGTATGGCAATTCATATTGTGCACTGACTAAAAGGAGGACATGCCCTTGGGGTATATATTATTGATAGAGCTCATCAATATACACAAGTTCCACATCGTTGAAGATACTTGCTGCATTTGAGAGTGCTTCCATAGTTGTCTTATGCGGATGTCCTATAGCGATAGCATAGCCTCTTTTCTTTGCCATCTTGACTGCCTTTCGAAGCTGTCTATGTATATAGGGGACATTATGTTCATTGTCTATAAAAACATCTCTTGCTACATAAGCATCTCCAAATGCTTCTGTTATCTGTGGTACTTTGGTCGAACCAATGGTTCGACTATCGACAAAAACAAATCCTTCTTTACGAAGTGCCGTATAGAGTGTCTGCATTGCATCATGATCATCTGTAAATACAGAACCTGTATGGTTATTGACATAACGAGCCGTAGGGAAAAGAGCTCTAAGCTCCTTCACTCTAACCTCTATATCTGCTTCACTAAATGTCGTAATGAGCGTTTTGTACTGTTTGTTAAACTGTACACTACCTGACTCCATCGGCAAGTGAATCATATAATGTTCCAATCCTGTAGCTAATGTATGTGAGCTCATAGAGCGCTCTGATGGAGGGAATATGGAGGGTGTCATTTTGATACCTGTAGCCTGTATGCTATTGAGCTGACTTTTTGTTGACACATCATCTATAATAATCGCGAGTTTTGGCTTTTGCGTCATGTCTGCCAATGTAATATATTTGGATATAATGACCTTTTCTATTTCTTCTTTTTTAACTATCTTTTCATCTTTTATTTCTTGAAGTAATGGTTTAGCCGAAGTTTCTTTTTTTATCTTTGGTACTATCTTTTTAACAGACTCTTTTTTTTCGTGGGGCTTTTCTGTTTTTATTTTCGACAGATCCTCTAAGAGTTTCTTTTTACTCTCTGCATGATGCGTCTTATAGGTTTGAGCTATTGGATTTTGACCATTTCCTGCATCATGCTGTCCCAAAAAATATCCAAAAGCAACTAAAGAGATCATCAAGCACACACCTAAAACAATAAAGATACTTTTTTTGAAAGTAGAACTTTTTGTACTCTTTCTGCGTCTTCTCTTTTTTGCTGGGGTTTTTCTGGTAGAAGAATTCGTATTTGTTTTTTTGGGTTGCGTTGCCATAAAGTCCACTAGTTTTAATTTTCAACTATTGTAACAAAGTAGCATTAAGAATGGGATGTGAAATGTATAAAAAGAATATAAGAAAATAAAACTAACTAAAGATTTTTGGTAAGTTGTACTTAGATTTTGTTGTTTGAGTAAAGGAGGATACGTCAGTAGCTGACTGCACTCATCAACAAAAGATGAGTGCAAATAACCAAAAAAATTAGTTAGTTTCTTGGTCTACGATTTTACCTGCTGAAATCCACGGCATCATTTCACGAAGCTTGTTACCAGTTTTAGTTATAAGCTTTTCT
>NZ_JBFENQ010000005.1:0-30770 GCF_041551015.1 Sulfurovum sp.
TCAGTGCAGAATATGTCAAAGGGGCCTACTATGTACTAGCCGATATTTCGAAACTTGAAGGTGAAGATGACAAGCAAAAGGTTATAACGCTTCTAGAAAAAACTGGTATCGCTGCAGTTCCGGCTAGAGCATTCTATCAAGAGAGTGAAGGTATTCATCTGGCAAGATTCTGTTTCTCTAAAAAAGAGGAAGAGCTTGATATCGCTATAGAAAGATTGAAGAATCTACAATAAATGTATTTCCCAGATACTTTCGCTCACAAGGCGGAACATTTTACAAAACAATTATAGTAGAGTTCATTAGACTTTTATAACGTTCTTTATTGATGCAGAGACTAATCTAAGTAATTGTGATCTTTTAATTTTTTCTCACTACCATACTCTTTTATAGCTAACGCAATAAGTATGGTAGCAACAACAATAATGCCCATAGTAATAGATAGTTTTATATATAATGTACTGTCAAGCACATCAGACCACATCTTCACCATTGTAAGAATTACCCAGCTTACCAAAAGTACTGATGAAATTATAGTTGCAATTTTCATTTTTTATCCCTTATCATTAAAACTACATAAGCTTCTCTTTTAAAAAGTAGCAGCATTCTTCGGATATCTTTTTCCATCGTCACGACACGCCAACCATTTTCAGCATTTTTATTAAGGAAGTCACTAAACTTTACAGGGTCAACCTTTGCGCCACCTAATAAGAGTGAACCTAACATACTCTCTTGGTAGACGATGGCTTTATATTCAACATTTGTTTTTTCTTGCACACTTATCCCTTTGCATATTGATCATTTATTATATCACACTGACACTAGCGTTAATACGATTTGTTTTTTCCCATCATCATTACACCAAATGCTATTAAAGTTCCACAAAGTATTTGCCAAGCAAATCCTACTTTAAAACCTAATAATGTCCCTAAATGATCGCCAAGAACATAGGGCTGAAGTAACAATACTGTCATAAATCCTCCTAGTAATGCAAGTGGTACTGTAGTAGCATTGCCACGCTTTGTAAATATAGCTGCTCCAAATACACCAAGTAGACCTGTATATGCAAAAGCCATCACGCCAAGAGCAAAGCTTAACAAAGGCAGTTCTGTGTAGCGTTGCCAGTAAAATGAGAGCATAGCCATAAGTGAAAGTGCTACTGCAAAGAAGAGTACAGCATTACGCCCTGCTTTAACAAAGTGCATCTCGTCTACATCAGATCTTTTTTTCTTCCAAGGTTTGTAGAGGTCCTCTATAGCTACAGATGACATGGCACCCAAGACAGAGTTTGAACTAGACAAAGCTGCTGCCACAGCTCCTACGGTTACCAATCCTCGCATTCCTTCAGGCATCTCATGTAATATATAGTACATAAAGATAGTGATCTTTTCGCCTTCAAACTTTTGTACCACTTCTGTAGTCAAACCAGAAATTTCAGGATGTTGGTAAAAGAGGTAGAGAAGCAAACCGATCATCAAAAAGAGTATCGCAACGGGGATAGTCAAGTAAATACTCATCATCAGTGAATTTTGAGCTTCTTTGGTGCTTTTGCATGTCAAAGCCCTTTGTGTCATATCCTGATCAAGTCCATAAGCAGCGATATTGAGGAGTAACCAGCCACCAAGCAAGGCCCAGACAGAAAAACTGCCAGACATAGACCAGTCAAGCAGTTTGAGTTTCTGATCTGCATGCAGTGTAGAGACAATGGTAGAAAAGTCAGTATTTATGGTCATATAAAGATAGATGAGTATAGCAATCCCTGCTCCAATGTATGTGACAGCTTGAATAATGTCAGAAAAAATGATCGATTTTACTCCTCCAAAATAAGCATAGGCTAATGCTCCCAGCATCAAAATAGAGATAGAGATAGCCACATGTGTTGGCTTGATATCTAAGAAAAGTATCATGGAGATAGCCAATGCACCTATGTAGAGCCTTGCTCCTGAAGCGAAGAGACGTCCGACTAGAAACATGACACCTGCCTGTCGCTTTGCATTCTCACCATAACGCTTCTCAAGCAGTTCATAGACCGTTACTGCCTTAATAGCATAAAAACGGGGAATAAGTACTTTAGCTACAAAAAGGACTGCAAAAAAAGCAGAAATGTAAAATCCTATAAAGGTAAGATTTTTTCCGTATGAGTACTCAGGTCCGCCAAGAAAGGTAGCCGCTGACTGGGATGTAGCCAGTACAGACATAGCTGCAGCAAACATAGGTACAGTGTTTCCCCCTACAAAATAATCACGTGTAGAGTTGACCTTCACCCGACTTAAAAGTACTGATGTGACGGTTAATACTAAAAAATATGCAAAAAATATGCCCCAGTCAAGGTTGCTAAATGCAGAGTTCATTATTTGCCTTTAGGTGGTGCTTTTAGATTCAAACAGCCTACAGCATCTTTGATGTCAGACATAAACTTTTCTCCTGGATCAGACTTCACTGTTCTATAGCCTTTGTCTTTTTCAAGCCACAAAGAAGTACCCTCCATCTGCTTATACTCATGATGCCCTATAAGATACTCAATACTAGGATACTTTGCTTTTAAATACATTACCAGGTCTATATTAGCTTGACGTTGTGCTGGTGTAAGGTCATCTATCTTGTTATCTTTACCACCTACATTCTCTATACCGATGCTTGAGTAATTAAGTCCGATCACATGACGAGCCATCCAGTTCTCTGGCATCAAACGGTAGATCGTACCGTCACGTGCAACCATAAATTGAGAAGATACATTTAATGCTGAAGCTTTAACGATGTCAAGTCTGTCTGATAGAAGCTTTTCAGGCTGTAAACGTTTAAAGGATTTATCAAAATCCAACTCGGCAGTCCAGTGAAGTAAAATGATCTTAGGCGTGATCTCTATGTTTTCTACTTGTTTGCCGTAATGAGACTTGATGTACTCTTTTGTCATAGCGATACGCTCTGGACCAAAATCTATGGGTTTATCGATGATTTGGAGTGGTTGTATAGGTTTTGTAGTGCAAACTGAAGGTTTTACTTCTTCTTTCCCACATGCAGTGATAGAAAGAAGTGCGATACATAGGAGTAGAGTTCTTGTCATAAAATAAGTCCTGAGTTCTAGTTGGGCTTATTTTATCTAATCTTGGCTATTGTTTTCTTTTTCTTTTAGTAGGACCCAAACAAGAATCACAGAAGGAATACCTAAAGAGATAATATAACTAGGAATATGTAACAATCCCTGTCTGTTGAGATATAAAAAACCTAATATAAGCAATGCATATGCCCCTAGTCTATAGATAGAGAGTGCCGCTTTAGTGTCTTTTATAGTTTGGTATACAGTACGTCTGTTCTCTTTGAGCTTTTTCTTCTCTTCTTTGACCGTTGCAGCAAAATCTTTCTCTTCGTCTTCTACTACATCTTCACTATAAATATCATACGGGTCTTCAAGTTTGTCGATGACGTCTTTACTGTCATCCATGGTTACGATGTTGTGTTTCACACGTGCATTGACCATACGTCTGTAACTGACTATCGAAGCAATCATGACAAGTGTTGAGCTAATATAACCTATTTGTGTGTTGTAAACGATTTTAATATCAAAAAATATTATGGAGATCAATAGTAGTAAAACATCGACAGTAACCAGTACTGTGAGGATCTTACGATTCATACTACTCATCATCATCCTCAGCGTCATATTTATCTTGTTGCTCTTTTTTGTAGGTATATTTTGGGTCTTTTGCAAGTTCATCGAATGACTTTTTCTGTTTTAAATACGCTTTATAGACATTAGAGATAGCAGCACCAACACCTATGAATACACCTATCCAAAGTGTCCAACCGGCTCCTGTAATTTTTTGTAACCCTATACCTATACCTACACCCATAAGTACGGCAACAACCATAGAAATACCTAGACTAAGTCCATCAGCAGCATTCACTAGTTTTTTGAATTTTGGCTCTTGTTCCATTTTTTCTCCTTTAGCAGAAGCAAAGCTCCTGTTAAATTCCTCTCACTTTTGGCTAAAGACTTATGCAAGAAAGCACTAAATAGTTTCTCGTAAAAGCTTTCGCCTTGCGAAGAGTAATACATTTTTTTATTTTAACTCAGACATGACTTCGTATGCTGCTTTGATCGTTTCATCTATCATCTCATCTGTTGTAGCTGCACAGATGAAACCTGCTTCGTATGAAGAACATGCAAGATAAATACCTCTGTCCAACATACCTTTATGAAACTTGGCAAATGTAGCAGAATCGTTTTCAAGTGCATCATCGAAGTTTTTTATCGGCTTGTCCGAGAAAAAGAAACCAAACATACTTCCTCTGACATCAGTCACTAAAGGTATATTTGATGCTTGTGCCGCTTTTTTGAAACCATCCATAAGTTTTTTAGCTTTATTTCCCAGTGATACATACAAAGATGGGTTGGATTTGAGCTTTCTAAGACTTGTAAGACCTGCTGCCATCGCCACAGGGTTACCAGAAAGTGTTCCTGCCTGGTAGACCGGACCTTCAGGAGAAAGATATGCCATGATCTGGGCAGATGCACCAAATGCACCCACAGGCATACCTGCACCGATAACCTTACCTAAGGTAACCATATCCGGCTTCACCGTTGAAATACCCTGTGCACCTCTAAGTGAAGCTCTAAATCCACTCATCACTTCATCAAAGATGAGAAGTGCACCATGATTGGTACAAAGACATCTCAGTTCTTCCAAGAAAGCTTCATCTGCTGGTACCAGCCCCATATTCCCAGCGATAGGCTCGATGATCACACAAGCAATGCCTTCTGGTGATTCTTCAAAACATGCCAATACTGATTCAATATCATTATAGGTAGCCAATAAGGTATGTTTTGTAAGATCAGCCGGTACACCAGGGCTTGATGGACTCCCAAAGGTTGCTAGGCCTGAACCTGCCTGTACAAGAAGCGAGTCTGAGTGTCCATGGTAACACCCTGTAAATTTTACAATGTTCTCTCTACCCGTAACACCACGAGCCAAGCGTATAGCAGACATAACAGCTTCAGTTCCTGAGCTAACGAAACGTACTTTATCGATACTGTCAAAAAGTGTAACAATCTCATTTGCAAGCTCTGTCTCAACAGTAGTAGGTGCACCAAAACTCAAACCTCTTTTGACTGCTTCAATCACAGCTGTTTCTATCTCTGCGTCTGCATGACCAAAGATAAGCGGTCCCCAACTTTGTACATAGTCGATATATCTGTTCCCGTCTATGTCATAAAGGTATGCACCCTCTCCTCTTTCTATGAACGGTGGTGTACCCTCTACTCCTGAAAATGCACGTACTGGAGAGTCAACGCCACCTGGTATCACTTTATATGCTTCTTCAAATGCTGCTATACTTTTGTCATATGCCATGTTATTAATCCTCATTATGTATAATTGCGAAGATTATACACTAACGGCACTTAGGGCTATATACAAGGAGAGTATCATCAGAACACTAAAAGGATTATTACTCTCTTTATTGTTGCATTTACTGATTTTATTGCTCTTTACAAAAAACTGGCAAGAAATCACCTTCTTACCACCAAAGGAACAGGAAAAGAAAATAAGTCTTAACCTGCAGCAAGTTGTCACGCCTCCGGCACCTAAACCAAAACCAGTGCCTGTACCTCAACCTATAGTAATTCCACCAATACCCAAGCCTATCATCGAAAAACCGATAGAACCTAAAGTACAACCTATAAAGAAAAAAGTTTTAGATAAAAGTAAAAAGGTTTTTGCACAGCAGAGTACAGAAGAAAATAATGTCACAAAAATAGAACCAAAACCTGTTAAAAAAGTAGTGAAAAAAGTAGAGAAGAAAACACCTATTAAAAATGTACAGAAAAAAACTGTGGTGAAAAAGACAAAACAATACAGACAACCTAAACGTTCAGGTGACCCTCTGGCTAATATGCTTATGGGCTCAGGTACTTCTATGTATCCATCCAAAACAAATCAACCCTCCTCTTCTGGCAGTTATGGTGCAAGAATGATCAATAAGCTTTATGGTGAAGAGTTTAATACCTACAGTGAAACTCAAAAGAAGTTTATTAAAAACAATCTAGGGACTATCCACCGTATCACCCAAAATACACTTACCCGAAACGGTTATCCTGATGTTGCCGTACGGACACGACAGCAAGGAACAAACATTGTCTCTTTTTATCTGCATCCAAATGGTGATATCTCTGATCTTAAACTAAAAAGACATATAGGCCATCAAGCTTTAGATCAAAATACTTTAGACGTGATACGAACCGCTTATAAAGATTATCCGTTACCAAACAAAAAAACGAAGATCATCTTTTATGTAAAGTACAGTATCTATTAAAATATTTATCTTACGCTTTCCCATAATGTCTCTACTACACTTTCAGTTCCCTGAAGCAAAAGAGGTTCACCTTTTGGATCCAACCAACGTAACACCTCTTGTATCTGACTCCCATTCATCACCGTACAACCAGCTGTAGGTACACTCTTTATATGAATAAAGATGCATGATCCTGCACCCCTTTTAGACTTTGCACCCTCTGTTATACCGTTATGATCAACAACAATACCAAACTTGTAGTAGTTTTGAGAAAACTTCATCCGTTCATGGCTTTCATAGTCTCTCTCGATTTTAGTGCTATCGACTATCTTATTATAAAACATTGAGTTGACATCATCCACACAATGGTCTGTCTCTTTGTAGACTTCATAAGGGTACTCTATATTAAAAGGTGCATATCCAAAGGCTTGTCTAAGTCTGAAAATACCTGCAGGAGCTTTCCCATCACCTTCTTTTTTAATAATCTTAGCATCTTGGGGTATTTCATGTAGACCTATCCCCCACCCTAAACCATTTCTACCCAGTTTGATATCTATCTCTTTACCTACTTTTTGCCAATTTCTGTCATGCAGTTCATAACGTTGCATACTACCTGTAGGTGTAGACCAGCTTTTTGTCGTTACGACCAAAAGTTGTTTTGTTTGTGCCTGTAGTGTGACAAGTGTCAGACATAGTGCAAGTACAATCTTCATGTGGTATAATCCTTCTATGGAATATGGAATATTATCAATAGCAATCCCGTTGCTGACAATCATTTTAGCTATTATAACCAAAGATGTGATCGTTTCTCTCATGGGCGGTATATTTGCAGGTTTCTTAGTACTGAATGCCTATAACCCTATAGATGCTTTCATCGCACTTTTTGATGGTGTTATTGCACTCTTTTCTGAAGGATGGATTGCAAAAACGCTTCTATTTATCGTTATGGTCGGATCGATTATTAGACTACTGACACTTAGCGGTGCCGTTGATAGTTTTGTAATATATTTAAGTAAAAAAGCAAAGAAAATAGATTCATCAATAGGAGCAATGCTGCTTGCCTATATCATAGGTGTTATCATATTTATAGAATCATCTATCACAGCACTTGTAGCAGGAACTGTAGCCAAACCTCTGTGCGATAAAAATGGTGTCAGTAGAGAAAAGCTTGCCTACATCTGTGATTCTACTTCTGCCCCGATCTGTTCTCTTATTCCTCTCAATGCCTGGGGTGCATTACTCCTAGGTCTTATCGTTACGGCCATTGATTCTCAAGTGATCTCAGGAGATGGAGTTTCTTTGCTCATCGCTTCTATCCCTTATAATTTCTATTCACTCTTTACTTTAGCCATAGTTCTGGGTGTCATATTTTTAAATATCAATATCGGACCGATGAAGTATTCCATCCCTGTACCCTATGTTGTAGTGGAGAATGAAGCCGATATTAAAGCTACTCCTTACAAAATGATTTTACCTATTGTAGTAATGGTGATCATGGTGCCTGTAGGGCTTTATCTAACTGGTGAAGGTGATATCTTCAAAGGTTCTGGTTCTACATCTGTCTACTACGCAGTCATCGTTGCACTGCTCTTTATGTACCTCTATTTTGTTCCAGGTAAAATTCTTACTCATAAGAACTATTTTATAGGTCTCTACGAAGGTATAGGTAATATGATACCTGTAGGTATGATCATGGTCTTTGCACTGCTTATCGGTAAAGTGATTGGTGATCTTGGCACAGCAAAATATTTAGCACATCTGCTTTCGGGAAACATCTCACCTGTTCTCCTACCTCTTCTCATTTTTATAGTAGCCAGTATCACCGCATTTTCTACAGGTACAAGCTGGGGAACATTTTCCATTATGATGCCTATAGGTTTGGCACTGGGTGCAACCATGGATCTGCATATCCCTTTAGTCATCGCGGCTGTCATCTCAGGAGGAATCTTTGGAGACCACTCCTCTCCTATCTCTGATACGACTATCATTTCCTCCATGGCAGCAGAATGTGACCATGTAGAACACGTAAGAACACAGCTGCCTTATGCACTGCTTGGTGGAGTACTGGCATCTGGAGCATTTTTAGTGGCTGGTTGGTTGACTATATGAATCTCTTAAAATTTCTCTTTGGAATCATTATCGCTCAGGTAGCCACTTACCTGTTAATACTGTTGGCTCCTGCTGAGTTAAATATGACAGGTTTTTTACGTTTGGCTATTCCCTTACTGATTATTGCTCTAGTTGTTGCTTTTTGGTTTAGTTCTATCGCGGGACATCATAGTAAAGATGCTATTGATAAAGTGAAAGATAAATTTGCAAATGAACGTGATAAACTTCGCATTAATGCACAGCGGGCAAAAGAACGTGTCATCAAAGAAGCCCATAAGAACATTACAAAAGAAACTCAAAAAGCGCATGCAAAGGCCAACTTCAAAGTAGGTGCTGCTTTTGCAGCAGCTTTAGGTGTTGGAGCATTATTTATTTTTGCACAAATGGTAACAGCAGGTCTTTTAGCCATTACAGCAACAGGTGGTGTGATGGGTGGATATTATTGGCGTGGAAGAAGATTGGATAATGAAAGACTAAGAGAACTTCAAAGTTCTAATGATCCGAAGATAATAGAATCAAAGTCATCACATATCAAGTTTTTGAAAGAAGAGAAATTATGAGTTATATAAAAGGATCTATAAGATGAAACTTCTTGTCTCAGCTCTTGAACCCTCATCAAACCTACATCTAAAAGAGGTACTCAAACATACACAAGATGTAGAACTGCTGGGTATCTTTGACAAAAGCATAAAAGAAGGTACACCTCTTTATGACATCAGTGAAATGGCAATCATGGGTGTAGTGGATGCCATCAAAAAGTTACGTTGGTTCTTTAAAGTGGCAGATGAAATGGTAGAACTGGCCAAAAATGCGAATAAAGTACTACTCATGGACTCTTCGGGATTTAACCTGCCCCTGGCTAAAAAACTAAAAGAAAAGTACCCAGATAAAGAGATCATCTATTACATCCTTCCTCAGGTATGGGCAAGTCGTCCTAAACGTGTAAAGAAATTAGAAGCGTACTGTGACAAACTGCTGGGTATTCTTCCTTTTGAGATGGACTTTTACAGTAGTGACAAGGCACAGTATGTAGGACATCCTCTGCTTGACGAGATAAAAGTACACAGAAATGAAGAAGAGAGCAAAGGATGTATAGCATTTATGCCGGGGAGCCGTAAAAGTGAGATAAGCCGTCTCATGCCTGTCTTTCTAGAACTACGTAGAAAATTCCCTGACATTCGTCCTTTGCTTGTGATTCCCCCTTCTTTTTCAAGAAACAAGATAGCCAAACTCTATGAAGGCAACCGTGAGTTTGAAGTTGTACGTGATACCCATGAAGCACTCAGACGTGCAGAGTTCGCATTCATATGTTCAGGTACAGCTACACTTGAAGCAGCACTTATAGGTACACCTTTTACGCTGGCTTACATTGCAAAGAAAATGGACTTTTTCATAGGTACAAAAATTCTGGGCATCAAACAAGTAGGCTTGGCAAACATTATCCTCACCAACTATAACAACACGACTTTACATAACGAGATACTTCAAGAAGACGTCACAGTTGACAACTTACTCAAAGAGTACTACAATACTGACCGTAAAATCTTCGCACAGAAAGCTGAAGAGTTAAAAACGTATCTTTCTCACGGAAGTTCTGAGAATGTTGCAAAAATCATAATGGAGTAATCATGTTAGTACACATCTGCTGTTCAGTCGACAGTCACTACTTTTTGAAAAAACTCCAGACAGAATACCCGGAAGAAAAACTTACGGGGTTCTTTTATGATCCAAACATTCATCCCTACTCTGAGTACTACTTGAGACTATTAGATGTAAAACGTAGCTGTAAAATGTTAGGCATCGACCTCATAGAAGGCGAGTATGATGTAGAAAACTGGCTTGAAGCGGTAAGAGGATTAGAACATGAACCCGAAAAAGGCTCACGTTGCTCTGTCTGTTTTGACAGACGATTTGAAGTTTCCGCAAAAAAAGCCAGTGAAATGGGTGAGCGAAGCTTTACCTCTACGCTGCTCACAAGTCCTAAAAAATCCCTCAGACAACTCCAGGCAGCTGGTGATGCGTTAGCAGAACGTGAAGGCATAGCTTTTGTGGCTCCTGACTACAGAAAGGCTTCAGGCACACAAGAACAAAATATCTTAGCTAAAGAAGATGCACTCTATCGTCAAGACTACTGCGGATGTATGTTTGGTCTCAATATCCAGCGTGATCAGCAAAACAAACTGGCAGATGAGCTTTTTGTACCTCTATCAAAACAGGTACAGCCAGAATCTATAGAAGAGCGTATCAACATGTATGAGAAGCGTTGGCAAATGGAAGAAGCAAACATCCCGCATAAGATCATTAAACAACGTTTTTTAAATTGGCGTTTGACCATGGGACTCCTACGTGTACGTAAAGAAGTAATACCCGCACACTTTTTACCCTACTCTACTATTAAAGGTGAATACACCAGGGGAAAGATAGAGTACAATATTGGTGAAGTGTATTATATGAACCGTGATGAGGTACGTTTTATTACACTGGGCCACTACAATGAACTTGCACATACAGACTATAAAACAGTGACCCAACTCATCTATACCCCTCCTGCTTTTAGTGAAGAGGTTGAACTTCGTGCAAAACTGGGTGTAACTCCTTATGATATATCTATTATCCTGGTCGTCGAAGAGATCCCGAGCAACAAAATCGAAATCCTTTGTCAAAGCAAAACCTATAGTGACGTGAAAGAAGTATTAATCCAAATATAAACCGCTTTTTACCAACATTTCGATAAAATAAGTCAATTTTCAAATAAAGGTTTTTTTATGCTTTATAACGTTGTTGATATTCAAAATATATTACCACACAGATATCCGTTTTTACTAGTGGACAGAATTACGGAGCTTACTCCAGGTGAGTATATAGAGGGACTTAAAAATGTTTCTATTTCTGAACCTGTCTTTCAGGGGCATTTCCCTGGTCACCCTATCTACCCTGGTGTAATGATCATCGAAGGTATGGCTCAGGCTGGTGGTGTATTGGCTTTTAAAAGTATGGATATAAGCAGTCAGGAAGAGATAGAGAACAAAGTCGTATACTTTATGAGTATTGATAAAGCGAAGTTCCGTGCACCTGTAACGCCGGGTGACCAACTTGTATATAAAATATCTGTGATCAAGAACAAAGGTGCCGTATGGCAACTGGATGCGAAAGCATATGTAGATGACAATATCGTTGCTCAAGCTGAGCTTAAAGCTATGATAGTAGATAAATAGGTCTTTTGATGTCTTTAATCCATGCCTCAGCAGTCATAGAAGATGGTGCTATCTTAGGGAATAACGTATCAGTAGGTCCTTTTGCCTATATCGGTGCAAATGTCAAAATTGGAGACAATACTACAGTGGCTCCTCATGCTGTTATTGAGGGCCATACTACTATTGGTAAAAATAACCGTATATTTTCTCACTCTGCTGTAGGAACCATACCTCAAGATTTAAAATACAATGGTGAGCATGTAGAGCTTATCATTGGTGACAATAATACCATCAGAGAGTTTACCCTACTCAACCCGGGAACTGAAGGTGGAGGTTCTATTACCAAAATAGGAAATGGAAATCTTCTGATGGGTTATGTACACCTTGGCCATGATGTTATCATTGGAGACAACTGTATCCTTGCAAATGGGGCAACACTTGCTGGTCATGTTGAGTTAGGAAACCATGTCGTTATCGGTGGACTTACTCCTATACATCAGTTCGTACATATCGGTGACTATGCAATGATAGGGGGAGCAAGTGCTTTGTCACAGGATATTCCTCCTTTTTGTTTAGCTGAAGGTAATCGTGCAAATCTCAGAGGACTCAATCTTACCGGCTTACGTAGACATATGGCGAGAGAAGAGATAAATGCACTTAAAAAAGCCTATAGAGAACTTTTTGAAGAAGGTAATCCACTACAGGAAGTAGCTCAAACGATTATTGAAAGTACAAGTTCAGAAAAAGTAAAACAATTATGTGAATTTATTATGACCTCTAAAAGAGGGATTCCATTTACACGAACAAAAATGAATGAGGATAAAAAATGACAAGAAAAGCATGTAGCTTTTGTGAAGCACAAGAGAGTGAAGAAAATCCACTCATCGCTGGTGAAAGTGCCTATATCTGTTCCAACTGTGTAGTCTCTGCATACAAGATTCTCTTTGGAGAGGAAGATCAGGAAGAAGCACAAGCAGAGTTAGACACACAAACTCTTTATACGCCTAAAGAAATCAATAGCCTACTTGATGATTATGTCATTGGTCAAGAAAAAGCAAAAAAAACTCTTTCAGTTGCTGTCTATAACCACTATAAACGTATTTTCAAAGACAATGTCGAGGATGATACACAAATTGCCAAGTCAAATGTGCTTCTCGTTGGACCAACAGGTTCAGGTAAAACGCTTTTAGCGCAAACCATTGCCAGATTTTTAAATGTACCTATTGCTATAGCAGATGCAACCAACCTTACTGAAGCAGGATATGTGGGTGAAGATGTAGAAAACATCCTTACAAAACTACTGATGGCTGCTGATGGGGACCCTAAGCGTGCTGAACAAGGTATTGTATTCATAGATGAGGTAGATAAGATCGCCAGAATGGGTGAAAACCGTTCTATTACACGTGATGTTTCGGGAGAAGGTGTACAACAGGCCCTTCTTAAACTTATTGAAGGTTCAGTGGTGAATATCCCGCCAAAAGGTGGACGTAAACACCCAAATCAGGACTTTATACAGATAGATACATCAAATATACTCTTCATTTGTGGTGGTGCATTTGATGGACTTAACGACATACTAAAAAGAAGACTTGGCGCCAACACACTTGGTTTTGGTCAGGAAAAACGTTCTAAGAAAGAAGAAGAGAATCTTCTTCACATGGTAGAAGCAGATGACCTTGTCTCTTATGGACTCATCCCTGAACTTATCGGTCGTCTACATGTACTTGCTACACTGGGTGAGATCAGTAAAGAAGATATGGTTCGTATCTTGGTAGAGCCTAAAAATTCACTGCTTAAACAGTATCAAAAACTCTTTGAAATTGATGATGTAAAGCTCAGCTTTGAAGAAGATGCCCTTATATCGATCGCACAGAAAGCATTGGACAGAAAAACAGGTGCAAGAGGATTACGTACGATACTTGAAGAGATACTTTTGGATATCATGTATGAGTTACCTGAACTTAGTGGATATGAAGTAGTGATTACAAATGAAGTAGTTGAATCAGGTGCAAAACCTTTGTACATAAAAGACAAAAAAACAGCATAACAGTAGCAATAAAAAAGGATATATGAATGTTTAAAAGATTATTAGGAATGTTTTCAAACGATTTAGCGATCGACTTGGGAACGGCAAACACACTTGTGCTTGTAAAAGGACAAGGTATCAGTATTAACGAACCTTCAGTTGTTGCTATCCAATATGACAAACATGGTAGAGAGCGTATTCTTGCAGTTGGGCAAGAAGCTAAAGACATGGTAGGGAAAACCCCAGGAAACATTAAAGCTATTCGTCCTATGAAAGATGGTGTTATCGCTGATTTTGAAGTAACAGAAATGATGATCCGTTACTTCATTGAAAAAGCGCATAAAAGAAAAGGTTTCTTCTCTCCGCGTATCATTATCTGTGTACCTTATGGACTTACTCAGGTTGAAAGGCGTGCAGTGAAGGACTCTGCTGAAAATGCAGGTGCCCGATATGTATATCTTATAGAAGAGCCTATGGCAGCAGCAATTGGTGCTGGTATCCCAGTAAAAGATCCTAATGGTAACCTCGTAGTTGATATCGGTGGTGGTACAACTGAAATTGGTGTAACTTCACTTGGCGGTCTTGTTATATCTAAATCCATTCGTGTAGCAGGCGACAATCTTGATCAGGCTATTATTGACTATATTAAAAAGAACTTTAACCTGCTCATTGGTGAGCGTGTTGCTGAGGAACTTAAGATCAAGATCGGAACAGCTATTCCACTTAAAGAAGAGATGACTACTACCGTACGTGGTAGAGATCAAGTTGAGGGGACTCTCACTGCTATGGAGATCACTTCTGAACATATCAGATCAGCAATGAAAGACTCTTTAGAGGAGATCGCTGAAGCACTGAAGGATGTTCTAGAACAAACACCACCTGAACTTGCTGGTGATATCGTAGAAAACGGTATTGTACTGACTGGTGGTGGCGCGCTTATCAGGGGCTTAGACAAATATCTTTCAGATATCGTAAAACTTCCTGTTTATGTTGCGGAAGACCCTCTTCTTGCAGTTGCAAAAGGTACAGGTATCGCACTAGATGAAATAGATCTCCTCCAACAAATGGCATATGAAGACTAGGCTTGTCATCATAGTAATACTGTTACTCATATTAACAGTATTACTCTCACGAAATGATGAGCGTATCTCAGATACGTTTCTCAATATCATTAACCCCATCAAACAAAAGTATAAAAACTTTACACAGAATTTAGAAAATAAAAGCCAAAGCTATATTTTTCAAAAAGAAGCTATCCAAAAACTGGGTAAAGAGAACCGTATTTTACGTAAACGTCTTCTCGAACAGATCCACTATATAGAACAAGTAAAGGATATTTATGAAGTACTTCCAACATTAAGTCATGTTCCTGTAAAAAACATCTCTATCACCGATACCATCTCCTATGTAAAACTTAACAGTTTTTCACAGATCATGCTTACTAAACCTAAAGGACTGGTGGAAGATAAACTCTATGGACTTATACAAGGCAGTGTGGTAGCAGGTACTGCAAGAGTGCACAACAATCAACTCTATGGCTATCTTACATCAGATGAAAAATGTCGTTTCTCTGTTTTCATAGGAAAAACAAAAGCACCAGGTATTGCAATGGGACTAAAAGAAAATGATATGCTCATCAAATTCATACCGAAATGGCATAAAATAAAAGAAGGAGATACTGTTGTTACCTCAGGTTTGGATGGTATATTTTTTGCTGATATACCTGTAGGTCTTGTAACAAAAGTAGAAGTACAAAGTTCATATACCGTTGCACATATAAAAACCTACAATGATATTTTTCATCCAAAAACTTTTTTCCTGATCAACGATGCAAAAGCAACACTTGCAGAAAACTTTGACTCTAACAGTACAAAATTGTCTACAAGATACAGTATTCCCGACACCAATGTAAAGCAGAGTCTTTCAAATGAACCACTTAAGGATGCCAATATCAGTACACCTGTTGTTTCCAGTATTCCAAGTCGTATTGATCAGACACAAGAAGATATTATTGAGCCTGTAGAACCTTCCGAAATACCTGAAAAGCCTAAAAAAGTCTATAATACTAAGCCCAAAATTGATTCAAGTAGTTTAGACCTCTTCTAAAAGCGTATATTTGCCCTTTTTTAAGGGCTTTTTCTATCTATATCATGTATAATAACAAACTAAAAATTAAGGGTATTTCTCCATGCCAAAACGTGATGACATCAAAACTATTTTACTTATCGGTTCTGGACCTATCGTTATCGGTCAAGCTTGTGAATTTGACTATTCAGGAACTCAATCGGCTAAAACACTTAAAGAGTTAGGCTATAGAGTTGTTCTTATCAACTCTAACCCTGCTACGATCATGACTGACCCTGAGTTCGCAGACCGTACATACATTGAACCTATTACCCCTGAAGTTATTGATAGAATTATTAAAAAAGAAAATGTTGATGCTATCTTACCTACAATGGGTGGTCAAACTGCACTCAACGTTGCTATGGATATGAATGAAGCGGGTATGCTTGAAGGTGTTAAATTCCTTGGTGCTAACCCTGAAGCCATTAAAAAGGGTGAGGATAGACAACTTTTTAATGAAGCAATGATAAAAATTGGCATGGACCTACCTAAAAGTGCCAATGCCTATTCTGTTGATGAAGCAATGAAAGTTGCAAAAGAAATTGGTTTCCCAGTCATTAGTAGAGCCTCATTTACACTTGCAGGTGGAGGTTCAGGTGTAGCATACAATATGGAAGAGTTTAAAAAACTGGCAGAAGAAGGTATTGATGCAAGTCCAATTAATGAAATTGAGATCATGGAATCTATGCTTGGATGGAAAGAATATGAGATGGAAGTTATCAGAGACAATAAAGATAACTGTATTATTGTATGTTCTATTGAAAACTTTGACCCTATGGGTGTGCACACAGGAGACTCTATCACCATTGCACCTGCTTTGACACTTACAGACAAAGAGTTCCAAAACATGAGAGATGCTTCTTTCAAGATCTTACGTGAAGTTGGTGTTGATACAGGTGGATCAAATGTACAATTCTCTATTAACCCCGATACCGGACGTATGATCGTTATTGAAATGAATCCGAGAGTAAGCCGTTCTTCTGCACTTGCATCAAAGGCTACAGGTTATCCTATCGCTAAAATAGCAACTCTTTTGGCAGTTGGATTTACACTTGATGAGATCACCAATGACATTACAGGAACACCAGCGAGTTTTGAACCTGTTATCGACTATGTTGTAACAAAGCTTCCAAGATTTACTTTTGAAAAATTCCCGCTTGCGGACTCTACACTTACAACTGCAATGAAGTCTGTGGGTGAAGTAATGAGTATCGGTCGTACATTCAAAGAGTCTTTTCAAAAAGCACTCTGTTCACTTGAAACTGGTCTTATCGGATTTAATCCTATCAAATGCGATGGTGAAGAGCTTATTAGAGAGATAAGACGTCCAAATGAGAACCGTATGCTTTATGTATTTGAAGGGCTCAGACGCGGTATGACAGTTGATGCTATCTTTGACCTAAGTAAAATTGACAGATGGTACCTTTACCAGCTTGAAGAACTGGCACTTCGTGAAAAAGAGATGGATATTGCCCTGCTCTCTGATGCTACTCGTCTTAGAGAAGTAAAGAGTGAAGGTTTCTCTGATGCTATGATCGCTGAAGTGATCAATAAAAAAGAGGGTCTTAACCTTACAGAAAATGACATCTACAATGCCAGAGAAAAACAAGGTGTCACTCTTGATTACAATGAAGTAGATACATGTGCGGCAGAGTTCAAAGCGCTTACACCTTACCTCTACTCTTCAACAAACATTACAAAACTCCCCAAAGTACCTATAGCTGAAAGCGATGAAAAGAAAGTACTTGTTATCGGTGGTGGTCCTAACCGTATCGGTCAAGGTATCGAGTTTGACTACTGTTGTGTACACGCGGCATTTGCCATCGAAGATATGGGTATGAAGTCTATCATGTATAACTGTAACCCAGAGACCGTTTCAACAGACTATGATACTTCAGATATCCTCTACTTTGAACCGATCGACTTTGAACACGTAAGAAACGTGATCGAGCATGAAAAGCCGGATGGCGTGATCGTACACTTTGGTGGACAAACACCACTGAAGTTGGCTAAGAACCTTACAGCTATCGGTGCTAACATCTCAGGAACAACAGCAAGAGTAATAGACCTTGCGGAAGATAGAGAGCAGTTCTCTACCTTCATTAATGAACTTGGACTTAAACAGCCTGATAACGGTACAGCATTTGCCAAAGATGAAGCGATGGCCATTGCAAATCGTATAGGTTATCCTGTACTTGTTCGTCCAAGTTTTGTACTTGGTGGCCGTGGTATGCGTACTGTATATAGTGATGCAGAACTCAGAGAATACATGGATGAAGCTGTAAGCGTATCTAACGATGCTCCGGTTCTTATAGACAAATTCCTTGACAATGCTATCGAACTTGATGTAGATGCTATTTGTGATGGTACAGATGTGTATATAGGTTCAGTGATGCAGCATATTGAAGAAGCAGGTATTCACTCTGGAGACTCTGCATGTTCACTTCCGGCAGTTTCTATTTCTGAAGAACTTCAAGATGAAGTAAAAGAACAAACAGCAAAGATCGCACTTGGCTTAGGTGTTGTTGGTCTTATGAATATCCAGTATGCTATTCACAAAGGTAATATCTATCTTATTGAGGTAAACCC
Source organism: Sulfurovum sp. (assembly GCF_041551015.1). GTDB lineage: Bacteria > Campylobacterota > Campylobacteria > Campylobacterales > Sulfurovaceae > Sulfurovum. The sequence goes on from NZ_JBFENQ010000005.1 coordinate 18,331, forward strand.
AAGAGCTTCTAGAACTGTACCTTTTGTCAGTAAGGCAACTGGTGTACCTCTTGCTAAAGTAGCAACGAGAGTAATGCTCCAGGGTAATCTTAAAGAGGCATTGAAATTCTACGATACATTTAATGTAGTTAACTTTGAGAAGAAGATCATGGAACCAAACCTTAAAGGTCATGTAGCCGTTAAAGAAGCTGTTTTCCCTTTCAACAAACTACCAGGTTCTGATCTTATCTTAGGACCAGAGATGAAGTCTACAGGTGAAGTAATGGGTATTTCTGAAACCTTTGGTATGAGTTTTGCCAAGAGTCAATTTGCAAGCAAGAATAACATTCCACTTGAAGGAAAACTCTTCATCTCACTCACAGAGAACGATAAACAATATGCCGGTGAAGTAGGTAAAATGTTCACAGATCTTGGATTTGAAATTGTTGCTACATCGGGAACACATGCTGCACTTCAAGAAGCGGGAGTTCCTTCAACTAAAGTACTCAAAATCTCTGAAGGTCGTCCAAATATTGATGATATGATCAAAAATGAAGAGATAGCATTAGCTATCAACACTTCAGATAACAAAGCAAGTAAAGATGATGCCAAGACAATCAGACAATCAGTTCTCGCTAACCATGTAGCGTATTTCACTACATTAGCAGCGGCCAAAGCAACGGCAGAGGCTATAAAAGAACTTAAGGCAACAAGTGGTGAACTTGAGCCTAAAGCATTGCAAGATTACCTAAGTTAAAATGAAAGATAAAGTTTTTTTGACGCAGACCGATACAACTATCGGTTTTGTCTCACAAGATGCAGATAAACTCACCCAGATCAAACAACGCCCCCCTCACAAGCACTATATAAAAGCAGTTAATTCATTACATACACTCCAAAAATTTGCACGCGTGCCTCAAAGATACAAGAGCAAAGTTCGAAGAGCAAGAAAAACAACGTTTATTATGCCAAATGGTCACTCTTACCGTGTAATACAAGACAAACATCACCTATTGCTGTTAGATCGTCTTAAATGGGCATATACAACTTCAGCTAATCTAAGTAATGAAGCGTATGATGAATCTTTTGCCAGAGAGATGGCAGATGTCATTATAGAACCACTCAAAAAAACTGATCAAGCCTCAAAAATTTACAGGCTCGGGAAATACTCAATAAAAAGGATACGTTAATGTCAGTGATCTATGAAAATGAAAATATTAGGATAGAAATAGAACCTAGCGAGATTCCTTGGCTTAAGATCTTCACACAACAACCATACAAAGAGATGAGTGAAGTACCAGGATTAGTTAAATTTGAAATTTACGATCTTTTAGACACCATTGAGAAAGAGATGCTCTCTTACTATAAGCCTAAGAAGATAAATATAGCCAGTTTTGGCAATTATATGCCTCATGTGCATTGGCATATAATGTCACGTTTTGAAGAAGACAGTTTCTTTCCTGAACCGATGTGGGGAACAAAACAAAGAGAAAGTGATTTGAAATTACCTGATTTTGAAGTATTTTGTGAAAGAGTGATTAACGCTATTGCATAATATTTTCTCAGCCCAAAAAGATTTTTTAGGACTGAGAAAATATTGCAAGTTATTTATTTTCCCTCGTTATGCTCTTCTTTAGCATCAATTTCTTCTTCTACTTCTTCAACCTTCTTAGTAAACCCATTTACACCTAGAAAAAGTGCACCGACAACACCTATTACAACACCTATAGCAACATATACAACTTCCATCCTTCTTCCTTTTTTATTTAATGCCTTATTTATTTAAGGTTATAATATAGTATAACATAAATCTTATTTTAAATATTCTTAAATCTAAACCAAATTGCTTTTTATTTATATTTTACTTTACATTTACTACTAAGATTACTAGGAGTATACTTAGTATATATACATACTATCAAGGAGAAAACAAATGGGGTTAGAGATGATACAGGTGGCAAAAAAAATGGAAAAGGAGGCAATAAAAAGCAGTGGTATAGATTTTATAAGACTTGGTTTTGCTCTTTTTTTCATGGTTGCAGTTTTAACTTATAGCTTTTTAAGTTCGGGGTCTATACCAAATAATTTATTCTTAGCTATAGCAGCACTTTTTGGTGCTTATATGGCTATGAACATCGGTGCAAATGATGTTGCTAACAATGTAGGTCCGGCAGTTGGTTCAAAAGCGCTTACAATGGGTGGTGCTATTGTCATTGCAGCGGTCTTTGAGGCTGGTGGTGCTTTCATAGCAGGTGGAGATGTTGTTAAAACCATAAAGAAAGGTATTATCGATATAAATGCCTTTGGTGGCAATGTAGACCCATTTATTTGGGCAATGATGGCGGCACTCTTAGCAGCAGCGCTATGGTTGAATTTTGCTACGATGATGAAAGCCCCGGTTTCAACTACTCACTCGATCGTCGGTGGTGTTATGGGTGCTGGTATTGCCGCTGCAGGATTTACAATTGTATCATGGGGTACTATGGGTAAAATAGCTGCTTCTTGGGTTATATCACCGGTTCTTGGCGGAGTCATTGCAGCAATATTTTTATATGCCATTAAAAAGACAATAGTATTTAAAAAAGATAAAGTTGCAGCAGCTAGAAAATGGGTACCTATTTTTGTTGCAATTATGTCTTGGGCATTTGTGACATACTTAACCCTAAAAGGTCTCAAAAAGATCTGGCCTTCAATTGTGGACGTTTTAGTGTTTCTTCCAGATGCTAAACAACCTTCTTTCCTTATAGCATCAATTTTTGGACTTATTGTGGCTGGAGTAGTCTATATCATATTAAGAAAAACAGTTGGTAATAGAGCTACCAATCTTCATAACACCAGAGATTCTATTAATTTATTATTTACTGTACCATTGATTTTTGCAGCAGCTCTTTTAAGTTTCGCTCATGGTGCAAACGATGTTGCAAATGCTATTGGGCCATTAGCAGCTATAAATGATGCCGTTGTGACTGGAGATATTTCAGCAAAAGCAGGTATTCCTTTATGGGTTATGGCTGTAGGTGCACTCGGTATAGCACTTGGACTTGCACTTTACGGACCAAAACTAATTAAAACAGTTGGTAGCGAAATAACAGAATTAGACCAAATGAGAGCATTTTCTGTAGCTATGGCAGCTTCTATAACTGTTATTATCGCTTCTCAATTAGGTCTTCCTGTTTCCTCTACTCATATCGCAATAGGTGGTATATTCGGTGTTGGTTTTTTACGAGAATATCTCGCTTCTACAGGTCAAGTAGAAACTATCTATAAAGAAGAAATTAATTTAGAAGATGAAAAGAAAGTTTTAAAAGCATATAACAATGAACTTAAAACATTAGAAGATAAAGTGGATAAAACAAAAGCTGATTATGAAAGAATAGTCGATCTTTATAAACTTATTGATGAAGAAGAAATGAAGATCAAAGCATCTAAAAAACATATTAAAAGTGTAGCAAAGGTCAAATATGTCAAAAGAGATGCTGTGAAAAAAATTATAGCTGCCTGGGTTATCACCGTACCAGCTGCAGCCGTGCTTGCAGCAGCAATATTTTTTATGATAAAAGGAATGGTACTTTAATGGTTAATAGTCTATACAGTAAACTCTTAACTCCTATAATAATCGTATTAATATTAGGCGCTTTAGTTCTTTTAGGAACATATCCTGATATCAGTACTATTTTAGGAGGTATTGCGCTTTTTCTAATGGGTATGGAATATATGGAAGATGGATTTAAAGCTTTTAGTGGGGGTATACTTGAAAAAGTTTTGGAAAGATTTACAAATAATACGCCCAAGGCAATTACCACAGGTTTTTTTGCTACAGCCATTGTTCAAAGTTCAAGCTTGATCTCAATTATTGTTATATCTTTTCTATCTGCAGGATTAATTACTTTAACATCTGCAGTAGGAGTGATTTTCGGATCTAATATTGGTACAACTGCAACAGCCTGGTTGGTTTCAGTATTTGGTCTTCACATAAAAATATCTCTATATGCTATGCCCATGCTTGTTTTAGGTATAGTTATACCTCTATTTTTAAAATCAAAGAGTTGGAAAGGCATTGCCGCAATTCTTATAGGTCTTGGAGTGATCTTTCTTGGTATTGGATACATGAAGGAAGGCTTCGAAACATTAAAAGAAGGACTTGACCTTGCCAAGTATGCCATGGAGGGATATGCAGGTATTTTTGTATATGTTCTTGTAGGTTCAGTAGCAACAGTTATTATACAGTCAAGCAGTGCCACAATGGCAATTATTATTACCGCATTGGCGACAGGTCAGATTGATTATGCAAATGCCCTTGCATTGGCAATTGGAGCTAACGTAGGTACAACAGTAACTGCAGTACTTGGGGCTTTAAAATCAAACGAAAATGGTAAACGGCTTGCTGTTGCGCATTTTATTTTCAATATGATTACAGCTTTCATTGCGATTTTATTTATTTATCAACTGACTGAAGTGGTAGACTATATGTCTATTATCGTTGGTATTGGTATTGACAATTATGCAATGAAACTTTCTTTGTTTCATACCATTTTTAATCTGATAGGTGTTTTAGCTGTATCTCCATTTATTGGAAAGTTAGTTACATTTTTAAATACTTTATTTATTCCTAAAGCCGAAAAAGAAGAAGGTAAAGCAAAATATCTTGATAATTCTGCTTTAGAATTTCCGATGACCTCCCTATTAGCTGTTGTAAAAGAGACAAAACATCTCTATGATAATGCCTTTGAGATCATCACTCATGGTCTTAATCTGAAACGAAGCAATCTACTATCTTCTATTCCTTTAGAGGAAGTAATTCAAGATGAGTATAGTAAAAGTGCGGTAGATATCGATGCATTTTATAATCATAAAATAAAAGGTATTTATGGTGAAATAATCGACTTTTCTACAAAAGCACAATCACAGATGTCACCAAAGGAGATTGAACTGCTCTATAAGATAAAACTTGCAAATAGAGATATAGTTGAGGCAGTTAAGGATACTAAGCATTTACAGAAAAATATGATTAAGTATTTAAAGAGTACAAATGAACACATCAAAGCACAATACAATCGTATTAGAAGAGATTTGGCTGAGCTTTTAAGAAATATCAACAGCATTTCGGCTACTGAAGCGGAAGATGAGATTTTGTTGTTACTTTCTAAAGCCAAAGTACATACAGAGAAATACGATATTCTTGCAAATGGAACCCTTGATAATCTTATTAGGGAAGGATTAATTACAAATGAAATGGCAACTTCCTTAATGAATGACAGTGCTTACGCCTATGATATAAGTAAAAATCTTATATCAATGTCTGAAATTATTTTTGCTAACAGAAATAGTAACTTTGAGAACTTAAATGAAGAAATGTCTATGAACGCAGAAGATATTAAAAGCATATTAGAAAAAAAGGATAATTAGTGGGAATCAAAAAATTTATTAAGAAAGTTAAATCTACACTCGGTTTAAATAATTATGAGGTAGAGGACAAGAAGAAGTCACTTAAAGATCTTCTTAAAAAGCTCAATAGAAGAAAAAAGTGTATTAAAAAGTCTTTAGAAAATGCCAACAAAAAAGAGAAAAAAGAATTGAACGAGGATTTAGATATCATTACTTGTCAAATTAAAAAGGGAAAAAATATCCTGCATAAACTATATTCAAAATAAACTAAATAAAAAAGCAAAAGGTGAGTAATAAAATGACAGAAAACAATAGTGTAAAGATAGACGGTAACACAATTTCATTAGATGAGTTGATCAATGTATATAAAGAGGCAAACACAAGTAAAAGTGTTGAAAGTAAGGCGGAGATAAAAAGGAAAAATGAACAGGCATTGAAGCCATATCAAGCTGAACTGATAAAGCTTCAACGACATATTGAAGATACAAACCAAAAAATGATCATCCTTTTTGAAGGACGCGATGCTGCAGGTAAAGGTGGGACTATCAGAAGAGTTACACGTTATATGAATGAAAAACATTATCGTGTGGTAGCGCTTGGAAAACCAACAGAAGAACAAAAAACACAATGGTTTTACCAAAAATATATTTCCCATTTTCCAAGAGGTGGAGAGATCGTTCTTTTTGATAGAAGTTGGTACAACAGAGCCATGGTAGAATCTGTTTTTGGTTTTTGTACTAAAAAAGAATATGATGACTTCATGAAAGGTGTCAAAGGTTTTGAAAAGGATCTTACACGACAAGGTATTATTCTTATCAAACTTTATTTCTCTGTGACAAAAGATGAACAGGCCAGAAGATTTGAAAGACGAAAAACAGATCCCCTTAGACAATGGAAATTAAGTGAAATCGATGTACAGGCACAAGACAGATGGGATGATTTTACGGAAACTAAATATAATATGATCAAACAGACCCACTCACATAATGCTCCTTGGACAGTGGTACGCTCCAATGATAAACAAAAAGCAAGACTCGAAGCTATAAAAGTCATCCTCAACTCAATCAACTATGAAGGTAGAGATGAAAGCCTAGATTACACACTTGATCCTGAAGTCGTTATCTCTGGTGCTAGAGAGATCGAGATCATGGATGCCCAAAGAAGCAGTAGTGGAAAATTCATAGGTTAATTTCTCTATAAAGGAAAAACATGGAAAATAATAAAAAAACAAACAAAAATAAAGAGAAAGTTCAAATTTGGGTTAAGAAAGAAACCTTGGCATATGAGGAAGAGTTGAAGAGACTTCAAGTTGAACTTCTAAAGTTTCAAAATCACGTTAAAGATAAAGGTCTTAAGATATTAATGATCTTTGAAGGTAGAGATGCAGCTGGAAAAGGTGGAACGATTAAAAGAATTACAGAACACCTAAACCCAAGAGGTGCAAGAGTAGTTGCACTTGAAAAACCTAGTGATAAAGAGAGCACGCAATGGTACTTTCAAAGATATGCTCAGCACCTTCCAAGTGCTGGTGAGATAGTTATTTTTGATAGAAGTTGGTACAACAGAGCTATGGTTGAACCTGTGATGGGTTTTTGTACTGAAAGACAACATCACAAGTTCTTAAAAGATGCACCTGAGTTTGAACAAATGATTATAGATGAAGATATTCAAATGTTTAAATTTTATTTTTCTGTGTCTAAAGAGGAACAAGCAAGAAGATTTAAAGCGAGAGAGACAGATCTTCTAAAACAATATAAGCTTTCACCTGTAGATAAAGAGTCTCAAAGATTGTGGAATGAATACTCTCTTGCTAAATTTATGATGTTAAGCGCTACACATACAAAAGCAGCTCCTTGGACAGTGATTAAAAGTGACAACAAGAAAAAAGCTAGAATAAATTGTATAAAACATATCTTGAGTTTTGTTGATTATCCAGATAAGATCAGAGATAAAAAAATAAAAGTTGACTGTGATATTGTTGTATATGGAAGAGATGAAGCAATATCAATGGAAAAAAGATTCAAGTCTACGATCAAATAATTTCCATGCATATACTATAAAAGTTTACTCTTTCTCATATTTAAACAGCCATTTAAGTAAAAATGGCGGTGCAACTGTTGTTACTATAATAACAAAAATTAGAACGGCATAGATTTCATTATCTAGTATGCCGTTCAATCGCCCTACTTCTGCAAATATCAGCCCTACTTCTCCACGTGGGATCATAGAAATACCGATCAATGCTTTTTTGAGTGCGGTGGTATTCTTAAGTAAAAAAACGCCTATATATTTTCCAATAACCGCAATAAGTAAAAATGTAAGTGCTAAAGACCAGAACTTTGTTGATGTAAAGTCTATCACTCTCAAATTCATCGATAGTCCTACCATGACAAAAAATATAGGAGTAAACATATGTGCTATAGGAGATATAGCACTTTTTACTTTTTCTAAAAATACTTCATCATGTTTCAACCCCATACCAAAAGGAAGTATAAAACGTCTTGAGAGAGCAATACCCGCAGCAAATGAACCTAAGATTTCAGGTGCGCCAAAAAGATGTGAAACATAAGCAAAAATTGCGATTAAAGAGATAATAATAGTTGGTATAAAACCAGGTACCTTTTTGTGTTCATCAAATTTTTTCATAAAGCTAGAAGCATAATGAGCTAATGCAGGCGCAATAATGAGAAAGAGTAAAATAAATACTGTGGTGTTCAAAGTATTGGTCATACTTAACTTTTGAGTGATGGCATAGTCATAAATAAACACAAGTAGTATAACACCCAGAATATCATCTATCACTGCTGCACCAATGACGATCTGTGCAATATTTGAATGCTCTTTTTGAAGATCCCTTAACACCCTCATAGTGATCCCTATACTTGTTGCAGTTAAAGTACCACCGATAAAAAGAGAAACAACAAGAGTGAGATCAAAAAGATAATAGGCAACTAGTGCAGACACAGTAAAAGGGAATACAGCACCAAACAATGCAACGATCATAGATTTTCTACCCGCTGCTTGAAGCCTACGTATATCTGTATCTAAACCTATTTCAAAAAGTAAAAGCAGGACACCGATCTCTGCAAGTACTTTAAGTACATCATTGACCTCTATAATCCCTAATCCTGAGACACCTAGGAGTATACCTGCACTCAATTCACCTAATACAGAAGGTATACCCAAACGGGCAAATAACTCACCCAGTATCCTTGCGGTTACTAAAATTAAAAAAAGAATCAGAAAGAAATTATGTGCATCCATAATTTATTGTACAGAAAGTTACATAAAACCCGATACAATTAATATACTTGTCATAATAATAAAAAAACAATCAAAACAGTTAATAGGTATAATAGAGTTTATAATGAAGGATCAAAGGTAACTCTTATGAAATGCAATTGTAATCTACAAGGCATGCTGACAAGCCTAATAATTTTTTCTATCGTCCTATTGACCGGTTGTACCAAGCCCGTTAGCACATCCTATCCACCTGATCTAAATCAAACTGATAATAAAACAGTATACATCGTCAATCATGGATATCATACAGGCATTGTATTACCCAAAAAAGATGCAGATCCTTATATGCGTTCATTTGATGATTTTAAAAGTGCCCGATATTTGGAGATAGGCTGGGGAGATGAGGTTTACTATCAAACGGAGACAAATGAGCTTTGGATGGGTATAAGAGCACTGTTTTGGCCTACCGATTCTGTTCTTCATGTGGCTGCACTACAGACAGATCCTGTAGCGTATTTTTCTAACAGAGAAGTCGCTCAGTTAAAACTTTCTAAAACAGGTTTTATCAGTCTGGTCAAGTTCATCGATAACAGTTTTGCATTGAACGAAAAAAGACAAATTATCGTACTGGGAAGTGGTCTCTATGGAACAAGCAGATTCTATCGTGCAGAGGGAAAGTTTCATCTCTTCAATAACTGCAATACTTGGAGTGCAAAGGCGATTCATTCATCAGGCTTCCCTATAAATACATTTTGTGTATTTTCTGCTGGAAATTTAATGTACCAATTAAAGAAAAATGAGCGCTGATACCGTATTTCCTCACACTCTGTCTTATAGACTGTCTGGAATCTTATGGGATATTTCTTTATCACCTATAATTTTAAAAAGCTCATCACTCTCTACTATTTCTTTCTCGATAAGTTTAATTGCCAACGTTTCTATCTTTTCCCAATGCTCATCCACTAGTTTTTCTGTATCATGTTTTGCAGCATGTATCCAATGTAAAAATCTTTTTTCAATTTGTTGTTCTAAAAAATAGTTGTCTAATGTACCTATAGCATTAAGATTTATATATCCCAGTTCTTTATCCATTCCTAAAGTTGTAATTGCTGCATAAATTTGCAATGAAGCTTGAGAAAGATCATTTTGCGATCCACTGTCCATATGTTCACTTCCCATTTTTTTAACCTTGGCTACACGCCCTGCAAGCAACACACAAACATCATGATACAAATTTACTTTTGATATATTAGATAGCTGTTCATCCTCATTATAAGATACAAAACCTAGCATTTTACTCCTTGGTGCTATAGTGACCTGTTCGATTTTTATCTGGGGCAAAAGTAAAACTGAAAGTACGGCATGGGCTGCTTCATGATATGCGGTCATTTTGAGTTCTTTCTCAAGATTCTCAACCATCTTTTTCTCAACTTTATGTCCATACTTGATGATATTGATCTGTTCGATGAGTATTTCTTCTGTTATAAGCTCTTTATCCTGTTCAACAACACTGAGTGCCGCCATACGTCCAACCCTTTCAAGTTCTAAGGCACTCATCCCGGCAATATACCGCACTATACGCTCTACATCAATTTTTTCATCATGCGGTTTTTGCATGATCTTTTCTATAAAGAACCTTCTGGCATCTTTATCAAGTTCTGAAACTTCCAATAAAAAATCGAGTTTCTGTGTAGATGTAAGTACAGGATCTATATCATCAAGACTCTCTGATGTAGCAACGGTAAAAACCCTGTCTTCTGTAGACTCCAGTACTTTGGCAATATCTGAAAATGATACATTGGTAATAGCACCTTGAATAATCCCCTTAATATCTATATCTTCTAATATAACAACACATGGAGCATGTTTTGAAGCAGTTTCATACACTTCTTTAATATATTCAAGTTCAAAAAGATTAGATCCTGAGATCTCCATATAATCAAGATCTGCTTCTTTTGCAAAAGCTTTTGCAAGCATACTTTTTCCAACGCTTATAGGTCCATAGAGAAGTAAACCTTTTGGAACAGAGGTATCAAACCGTTCAAGCATTTCAGGATTTTTAATGATCTTAATAATCCCTTTTAGACGTTCTTTGATCTGTTTATGTCCAACAACATCCTCAAACCCAACTTTAGACTTTTTTATTTTCGGTGTGTCTTTTGTCTTTTTCTTTGCCATTTCCCGCCTTTATGGTTTATAGACTAACTTCTATACTTTACTAATTCTAGCATAACTATTTCTACAAAACCTACAAAAACACTCATTAAAACGTACTATTTTGTATATTGATTAGATTGTAATATACTATCATAGTAAATACATCTAAGAAAAAGAGTGGATAAGCTTAACATGCCTAAACTGAAGCGTAATATTACTTTAACTATGCTCATTTTTTATGGTCTAGGTAATATTTTTGGCGCTGGAATATATGTACTCATTGGTGAAATAGCAGGAATATCAGGAATATATTTACCTCTTTCTTTTCTACTTGCATGTATCGTCGTATTTTTTACGGCCTTAACCTATGCCGAACTAAGTGCAAGACTTCCACAGAGTGCTGGAGTTGCAGTCTATATCAATGCTGGATTTAAAAGTCCGGTTCTCTCTACGATCGTTGGTCTTACTATCGCATTATCAGGTCTACTCTCATCTGCTACACTTTTAGATGGATTTCATAGCTATCTGAGTCTTTTCATTCAGACACCTGAGATTGTAACTACACTGTTGGTTGTTATTCTCATAAGCAGTATTGCTATATGGGGTATTTTTCAATCAATCACCATTACTGCATTACTGACACTTATAGAAACCTTTGGTCTTTTTATGATTATTTATGTGGGTTTTGAAGATATATCATGGGATATACAAACCTTTAAATCTTTTATCCCACCTATGAGTTTTACTTTGTATAACGCTATTATCTTAGGTGCATTTTTAGCTTTTTTTGCTTTTATAGGTTTTGAGGACATGGTCAATATTGCTGAAGAGGTTAAAGATCCTACAAATACTATGCCCAAAGCTATTATCATCACACTTGCTATTGCTACCTTCGTATATATGATTATTGCTTTAGTTTCCATCTCAGTCATGTCTGTTGATGAACTTGCTCGCACTGACGCACCATTGGCAAAAGTCTATGAAACCGCAACACATAGTAAAGCAACAATGCTAAGTATAATAGCCTTGTTTGCAGTAATAAACGGTGCCCTTGTACAGATAATTATGGCATCAAGAATCTTCTATGGTATGAGTACCCAAGGCTGGATACCAAACTTTCTAAGTATTGTCCATCCAAAAACACATACTCCTATTAACGCCACTATACTTGCTGGATTGATTGTCTTTCTTCTTTCTACATATTTTCCTATTATTACCCTAGCACAGTCCAGCAGCTTTCTGATCTTTATTATCTTTACTCTTGTCAATGTTTCACTTATTAGCATCAAATTAAAAAATCCACATCCACAAGGTATAAAAACCTATCCTATAATTATTCCTATTATTGCAATCGTTCTTAATCTCACTCTACTAGGATTTCAAATTGCATCAGTATTTTAGTAATTTATAAAACACTGATAAGGAAATTGATTTTAGGTATAATAAAATATCTACAATGAAAGGTGTATTATGATCCATGAACTATCTAATCCTGTTGCAAAGACTTTATTGAATCATTTGAGAGAAACAAAAACAGATGCATTACGTTTTCGTCATATAATTCATGAATTAGCACGTTTACTAGTGTATGAGGCACTTAAAACACAAACACTTGAAGATAAAACTATAACCACATGGCAAGGCGAACAAAAATTTGGATTTATTAAAGAAGAAGA
>NZ_JBFENQ010000006.1:0-29890 GCF_041551015.1 Sulfurovum sp.
AACAAGCTTTTGATTTCTTCGCACCTTTGACTACGACTTACTTCATAAAGCGTGTAGGGCATGTATTGAGAGGATAGAACTCTCTATAAATTTCTCATTGAGAAAACAGCATATTAAAAGGAGATTCAATGCCAGCGAAGCCAATCATACTGTGGCTCTACCTCCTGAACGCTGCAGTTCTCATTACGCACGAGATTGACTCTGCTTACTGGCATGAGTGGGAACTGTTCGGGATGCCGGGTGGCATTCAGTTGTTTCTGATCCTCAATTTATTACTGGTAGGATTTGTGCTTTACGGTTTTCAGGTACTCGTTCAAAGACGCGCACTTGGCCTTCTTTTTTCTTGGTTATTGGTGGGTGGAGGACTATTCGCCGTAACTATACACTCGTATTTTCTTTTGCAAGCCAGTGAGACCTTCCGTTTACCCGTTTCTCTTGGACTTCTTACTGCTACGTTTTTTCTTTCTTTGACGCAAGCTGTTGCACTGCTCAAGATACAAAGAACACCTTCTATGCCTTTTACGCCTATGACACCCTATCTTACTACTGATGGCATTATAGAGTTGTATAAGGGAGGTACATTTAAGGGTATCGTACTCATCGAGCGTAAAAATGACCCGAAAGGCTTAGCGCTTCCCGGCGGTTTTGTGGATGTGGGTGAGTGTGTAGAAGATGCTTTAATACGGGAGATGAAAGAGGAGACGAACATGGATGTACAGATAAGCAGTCTGCTTGGTGTCTATTCTGACCCTAAGCGTGACCCCAGGTTTCATACGGCAAGTGTTGTCTTCATAGCACAAGCTCAAGGCCAACCCAAAGGCGGAGATGATGCAAAAGAGGCGAAGCTCTACGCACTGGAAGATATACCGATAGATCAATTGGTTTTTGACCATAGTGAAATCTTGAAAGATTATCTATCACAGTACCATACACCACATAGCTAAAGGTATCTTTTGCAAAATAGTTACGATCTACTGCGTGCTCTTAAAAACATGGGCTATCTTAAAACTACCAGAGATCCCCTCTGGTGGCCGCAAAGCTGTACTTTTGAAGTCATCATCGGTGCGATCTTGACCCAGCAGGCAAAATGGGAAAGAGTAGAGGAGTCACTGGTAAATTTAAAAGAGGGTGGTCTCATAACCCTTGAATCCCTAAGCAGGGCAGAGATTGAGCAGATCTCTACACTTATCAAACCCAGTGGTTTTTACAATACCAAAGCTGTGAGACTTCAAAAACTGTGTCAAAATATTCTCAATGAGTTTCATACATTTGAAATGTTTCAAAATGATGTAACTCGAGACTGGCTGCTCGAACAAAAAGGAATAGGAATGGAGAGTGCAGACTCTATCCTTTGTTATGGATGTGGACGTGAGGCCTTTGTTGTCGATAGCTATACATACAGACTCCTTGAGGCTTTTGGCTACAATTTTGATAGCTATATTCAGATCCAGGCATGGATGCAAGAGGGGATCGAAGCAAACTTTGATAAAATAACCCAAATGTATGATACCAAGATGACACTACATAGTGTCTATGCCCGTTTTCACGGCATGATCGTAGAGTTTTCTAAAGAGCATACACGAGGCAAAAATGTCAATACAGAAACACTCAAAAAGTATATAGAAGGATAAAATAGTGACCAACATCGTCATAACAGGCTGTTCCACAGGTATAGGACTTGAAACAGCAATGTATCTAAAAGATAAATTTGTCAAAGTCTATCCTACTGCACGAGATCAAAAAGATGTAGAGATGTTAAAAGATCTAGGTTTTGAAGATGCTATGCTGCTTGATGTGAGAAAACCCGATGAGATCAGAGCAGTTATTAACAAAGTTCTTGAGGTTGACAGTAAGATAGATGTCTGGTTCAATAATGCAGGATTTGGTCAACCTGGTGCTATGGAAGACATTAGCACTGTGGTACTCAAAGAGCAGTTTGAGACCAATGTTTTTGGTCTGCATGAATGCACCCGACAGATAATTCCAGTGATGAGAGAGCAAGGATATGGAAAGATCATCCAGCATAGTTCTGTACTTGGTCTTATCTCTCTTTTTAGTCGAGGTGCATACAATGCAAGTAAATACGCAGTAGAGGGGCTAACAGACACACTAAGACTGGAACTCAAAGATACACATATTTATCCTATACTTCTAAATACAGGACCCATCACCAGTGATTTTCGAAAAAATGCCGTACAGAAGCTAAAAGAGAATGTAGATATAGAGCATTCCTTATTTAAGGAAGAGTACCTACGAAGTATGGAGGGAATTACCAAAAAAGTACCTTTTAAAGAAGATGCGACCTCAGTAGCATCTATAGTACATAAAATCATATTGGCCGATAAACCAAAACCTCGTTACTATATTACTAAAGCAACGTACTTGTTAGGGTATTTAAAGAGGATATTAAGTACTAGACTTCTTGATAAAATATTGATTAAAATATCTTAAATAGTATCGTTACAATCAAGATAGTATAATTTGTAAAGATATTATTGTTTTATTTAAAAAAATTATATTACAATATATAATTAAATCTGAAAGTATACTCAATGAATAAGTATCTAAATTATATATTGCCATTGCTTACCATTGCAGATACTTCAAGCAATACAGAAACAGAAAAGCGTCAGCATAGTTTCCTGATTTATATGGGTTTACTCATGAGTATGGGTGGTCTGTTATGGGGTACTCTCTGCCTGTACCATGACATTTATCTTGCAGCAATAGTGCCCTATACTTACATATTTATCACCATCTTAAACTTCACTTATTTATATTTTACGAAAAATTTTCAAGTGTCTCAAAATATACAGAT
Source organism: Sulfurovum sp. (assembly GCF_041551015.1). GTDB lineage: Bacteria > Campylobacterota > Campylobacteria > Campylobacterales > Sulfurovaceae > Sulfurovum. The sequence goes on from NZ_JBFENQ010000006.1 coordinate 2,819, forward strand.
TATTATTTCATTATTACTTCCTTTTTTCTTTCAGTTTTTTCTTGGAGGCTTTATCGCCAGTGGTGGAAATGTTCTCTGGTCTGTTATAGCTGTATTTGGTAGCTTCACAATAGGAGATAAAAGAAAGTCATTATTATGGCTTTTCCTATTTATCTCATTAATGATCTTTAGCGGTTTAGTGGATTCCTATGCAAAACCATACGATATTGGTTTGCCAGAGGGATATATCATTGGCTTTTTTGTCATTAATTTTATTGTAATTATTGGTGTGGTTTTTAGTCTTTATTACTACTTTGTAAGTAGTGAAGAGAAAGTCAGACTTGAGCTTCAAGAAAGTTTGGAAAAACTTGAACAAGCTCAAAAGATACTCATTGAATCAGAAAAAATGGCATCTTTGGGATCGTTAGTGTCCGGTATGGCTCATGAGATAAATACGCCTTTGGGAGTAGGTCTAACCGGTATTTCTCAAATTGACCATGAACTTAATAAATTAGAGTCAAATTACAAAGAAAACATGCTGACTGAAGAAGCACTCAAAGCGTACATTAGTATTATGAAGAAATTAGTTCAAACTATTCGTGACAGGTTAAATAATGCTGTGACTTTAGTCAAGTCCTTTAAAGATATTTCTGTTGACCAACACTTTGAAGACCAACGTGAATTTAATTTAAAACAATATGTTGATAGTATTATTTTTAGTTTTCAATCTCAGTTAAATGATAAACAGGTAAAAGTGAACAATAGTATAAATGACAGTATTGTTCTTGATAGTTACCCAGGAATTTTTTCACAGATCTTTTCAAATCTTATTTTAAATTCTATTAAACATGCTTTTGAAGAAGGTGAAGATAATGTCATCAATATAACTATGGAATTAACAAATCAATTCATTATTCATTATCGAGATAACGGTAAAGGTGTCAACAGTGAACACGAAAAAAAGATTTTTGATCCTTTCTTTACCACTAAACGGGGACAAGGTGGAAGTGGACTTGGCTTACACATTGTTTACAATCTCATTACCCGACAGCTTGGAGGTACATTAAAACTTATGAAAGTATCACCTCATGGTTTAGGTTTCAGCATCACACTTGATCCATCAATTATAAAGGTTAAACATGGCTAATTTAATTTTTGCAAAAGAAGAAAAATCTCATACACAGAGTAAAAAAAACATACAAAAGATATTAATTGTAGATGATGACCAAGCCATTCATGATATAACAAACATAGCATTGGAATCAATGAATTTTTCTGATTTTGAACTTGAGGTGTTAACTGCGTACAGTTCTTCTGAAGCAAAAAAACTTCTTAGCGAACATGATGATATTGCACTTGCTCTCATAGATGTCGTAATGGAAACGCCTGAAGCAGGTTTGGAGCTTGTAGATTATATTAGAAAAGAACTACAAAATGATTTTATCAGGCTAATCATCCGTACAGGACAAGCCAATGATTTTCCTCCAATGCATGTTATTCAACACTATGATATTAATGATTTTAAGGAAAAAACAGAACTCACACGTGAACGACTTTATACTACCATCAGAACATCCATTAGACAATATGGGCAATTAGTAGAGCTTCAGAATAAGTATGAAGAAACGTACCGGCAAATGACAACTGATTCATTAACTTTGTTACCAAATCGTATCAAATTAATTGAAGATTTTTCAAAGCAATCACATCAAACCCTTATACTTATAGACATCATTGGTTTTAGTCATATTAATGAGACCAATGGTTATGATGTAGGTGATTATGTTCTTAAAGAGCTAGGTGCATTTTTGAGTTCTAAGTATAGTGACATATATAAAGTTTATCATTTAAATAATGATATTTTTGCTCTTGTCACAACCAAAGAACACTTAGATAGTCTTCAACAGAATGTTGAAAAAATAAAAAACGATATTTCTAAATTTTCTATAGTGACTGAGAATTTTAATATACATATTGAAACGACAATAGGTGTTGCCTACCAAACGGAAGATGATGTATTAAAAAAAGCTGAATTAGCATTAAAAGAAGCACGTAATTTAGGAAGGAATCAAATTAAATTCTATTCAAGTGATTTGAAAGTGATACAGCAGATAAATGATACAAACTACTGGGCACCGATTATAAAACATGCACTTGATCATAATAATATCATCGCATATGCCCAACCTATTTTTAATTTAAATGATCAAAGTATTGATAAGTATGAACTCTTAGTCCGTATTAAAAATAATGAAGAAGTTTACTCTCCAAGTAAGTTTATTAAGGCAGCCAGATACAGTGGACAACTTTATAGTATCTTTAAATTTATGTTTGATCAGGGATGTAAACACGCAGCAAAAACGGGGAAAAATTTCAGTATCAATATTAGTGATTGTGAAATTCAGCATGAAGGATTGATTGAATTTATTCAAAGGACCATTGATTATCATGCAGTAGATCCGAAATTACTTTCATTAGAAGTATTGGAATCTCATGCGATCACACAGTCTGATGATACAAAAAATCTGATTTTAACCTTACATAAATTGGGTCTTGAATTGGTTGTTGATGACTTTGGTGTACAATGTTCTAATTTTGCTCAAACAGAGTTTTTACCCATCACTACATTAAAGATTGACGGTTCTTTTATTGAAAATATACATGAATCTGAAAATAGCAAAATTATTGTAAAGACCATTCAAACTTTTGCCAAAGAAAAAGGATTAAAACTGATTGCTGAGTTTGTTTGCAATCAAGAGAGTTATGATGAAATCAGGAAACTTGGCATTGAATACGCACAAGGATACTATCTTGCAAAACCTGTCCCTTTAGATGATCTTAACATTTAAGACCCTAAAATAATTACGATATAATGCGTGAAAATAATTATGAATTAGCAAGGACGTGTTAGTAATGGACAAAATTAGAATCGGTGTCATCACTACAAGTGACAGAGCATCACAAGGTATTTATGAAGATATTTCCGGTGTAGCCATAATGGACACGATGAAAGAGTATTTACTCAATGAATGTGAATATGAATACAGATGTATACCAGATGAACAAAGTCTTATAGAAACCACACTGATAAATCTTTCACGTGATGAAAATTGTGATCTGATCGTCACCACTGGTGGAACAGGTCCTGCACCAAGAGATGTGACGACTGAAGCAACTGAGAATGTGTGCCAAAAACTTCTTCCGGGATTTGGAGAGCAGATGAGGGCAGTGAGTTTACAGTATGTACCAACAGCAATACTTTCTCGTCAGACAGCAGGTATCTGTAATGGTTCACTTATCATCAATCTTCCAGGAAAACCAAAATCAATCCGTGAATGTCTAGATGCAGTCTTTCCTGCTGTTCCATACTGTATAGACCTTATTGGTGGGTCTTATATGGAAGCAAATGAAGAAGTCATTAAGGTCTTCAGACCTAAAGCAAAATAGGGACATACTAAATAATATGAATGTGGATTTTATAGAAGATAAAATGAATGAGATCATAAAAGAGCTTGAAATGGAAGTCATGACTGTTCTTATGGATGAAAGTCTTGACAAAAAACAAACCAATCTACATATGAAACCTCTGACATCGACCAAAAAAATACTGAACAATGCGCTAGAGAGTATCAAAATGGTTGAGAAATTGGGTAAAGAAGAATTAGAAAAATAATGAAAGTCATTCTATTCTTCATATTTTTGACACTTTCTCTTTGTGCAACTGAAAATCCAATGATCCTGCTGCCTTGGGGTATTGGATTCATTGTTGCTCTTGGGATCTTTTTTTGGGGTATCTATAAAGCGATCAAAACACAAAAGAGCATCTATATGCTGACATTACTTCCATTCTTATTTCTGATGATAGGAATGTTTTTTATCTAATATATACAATAGTATTGCTATGTTTAAACAGTACTATTTATTAGTATAGATCATCTTGACATATCTACTGATATTTATCCCTTTTTTGACCCATTCACACTTCTTTTTAATTTAATTCATTTTATACTAAATTATTAATATAAAAAGGATTGCTTATGCAAAAAATTACATCAATACTTTTAACATCTACCATGATGTTATTGGCAAATAATGCAGAACCTAAAAATGAAGATATTCACTGGGGTTATACAGGCCATAATTCACCCGATCAATGGGGAAAACTTTCTGAAAAATATAGAGAATGTGCTACAGGACTCAATCAGTCACCTATAAACATTACCCATTCGATCCACAGCTTTCTTCCACCACTTTCTCCTTCTTATGGAAGTGACTCTAATTATATTGTTGATAACGGGCATACTGTTCAGGTCAATATGGCTAAGGGTAGTACAGTAGTTATTGATGACATTACATTTGAACTGAAACAATTTCACTTCCATGCACCCAGCGAAAATCATATAGAGGGAAAAGAATTCCCTCTAGAAGGACATTTTGTCAATTTAGATAGAGACGGGAATATCGCCGTACTTGCCGTCATGTTCGAAGAGGGTGAAGAAAATAAGGAATTAGCAAAATTTTGGGATACAATGCCAACAAAAGCCGGAGAGATACAGGAGTTGAAACTTTCTAAAATAGCCAATGCTCTGTTACCAGTAGACAAACATTATTATCGTTTTAATGGTTCACTCACCACACCTCCATGTACAGAGGGAGTTAGATGGTTTGTATTTAAAGATACACTCACTATCTCTAAAGAACAAGTAGCTAAATTCATGAAAATAATGCATGGTGTTAATAATAGACCTATACAGCCTCTAGATGCTAGAATCATAGTTGACTAAACTTATTTTCTCGTTGTAGTCATACTTAAACCAAGCCAGTCATCCATTCCGCCTCGATACCACTTTATCTTTTTTGGCGGATAGCCTAAAGAGAGCAGTGCTTTGATCATTTTAGGAGACTGACTACACCAGGCACCATTGCAAAAAAGTAAAATAGTTTTTGCCTGAGAAAAGTCAAAAGACTTATTCTTAGCAAGAACACCCAGTTTTACTAAAGAAGCTTTATATTCCTCTTCAAACACTTTTGGCATCGTCATATAGGCATAATGTATATTAACAGCACCAGGAATTGTACGATATTCATACCACTCTTCATCGCGGGTATCTATGAAAAGCATGCTCTTATCCTGCTGCATATTTTTTATAAAGGTCATGACTTCCATTTCTCCATACGTCTCTATATCTTTATGGATTTGCATAGGAAAAATGGTTTTACCCGCACTTGTAATGAAAGTAGATTTACAGGCTTTTAATACACTTCGACTAGCATACTTATCTTTCCAAAATACATCATTGCTAATATGTATATTTTTACATTCAGGGTCAATCTCCCGTTTGACAGTAATACGTTTGTTCTCTCCTGCGTGGTTGATATAGTCTGTTTCAACCCCTATCGAAACTAACGAAGTATGAAGATCATTAGAGAAACCCAAAAAGCTAAAAATGATAAGTAAAAATATAATTTTATACATCATAAACTCCTTCTATATAAATATAAAGACTGTATATCTTTATGAATTACATAGCTACTTCCTTGTAGACGTCATACCTGCAGCTAACCATGTCTGCAGACCTCCTCGATACCAGTTCATCTTTTCAGGTGGATATCCTATCTCAAGAAGTGCATCTATCATGGCTACTGACTGACTACACCATGGTCCATTACAAAAGATAACTATCTCTTTGGCTTTAGTGAAATCCAGTGTTTCATCTTCATTGATAATCACACCAAGAATTCTTAATTCATGTTCAAACTCAAACTCAAAAGCTTTTCGTTCTTTAAAATGATGAAATGGCATATTAACTGCACCTGGTATCGTACGATAATCATACCAATCCTGCTTGCGTCCATCTATCAGCATCATAGAGTCATCTGTCTGCATCTGTTTGATAAAGGCTAAAACCTCAAGCTCCCCATAAGTAGAGATTTCTTCATGTAAATGCATAGGCAGCAGTTTACCAGTGGTATGTACATAAGTAGATTTACATTTTTCAGGGACTTTTGTATTGGCGTAGTTTCCTGTCCACACCATCGTATTATTGATAGGTATTTTTTTACACTCTTCAGGAATATCACGCTTCACTGATATCTCAGATACTGTCCCTTTATTGGTTAAAAACTTTACATTTATTCCTACATACTCAAATCCAGAATTAGCTGATAAAGACAAAGAAAAACAAATAGGTAGAAGGGAAATACTAAAATATTTATTAAACATGATGGATCCTTTATGCTTATATTAACATATAGTCTGTAGAAAGTATGTGTAGTGGGTGGAAAGACACGCTAGAAAAATCTAGCGTATTTAGGAGAAGGATTAGACGTTAGCTGCAACTTTATAGGTAGGATCATCTTCCTCATATAAACAGAAAGGACCTGCTGTCTTTAACATACGTTTACAATCTTCAGAGAGGTGTCTAAGTGTAAGTTTCTTACCTGTTTTTTTATACTTCTCTGTCAGTCCATCGATCGCTTCTGCACCAGAAGAGTCCATTACTCTTGCTTTTTTAAAGTCTATAATGACCTCTGAAGGATCATTCTCTACATCAAACTGTTCATTAAATGATGTTACAGAAGCAAAGAAAAGAGGGCCATCAAGTTCATAGATCTTTTTCCCCTCACTGTCTACAGAAGTACGTGCAAAGATCTTAGCATGTTCCCATGCAAAGACAAGTGCAGAGATGATGATACCTGCAATCACCGCTACTGCAAGGTCTTCAATCACTGTAATAATCGTTACAACCACCAAAACAAAGGCATCTGAACGTGGCATATGTTTGATACGCTTGAGTGAAGAAAATTCAAAGGTACCAATACTCACCATAAACATGATCCCCACAAGTACAGCCACAGGAATTGCGGCAATAATATTTGAAAAACTTACCACAAGAATAATGAGTAAAACTGCCGCCGTGAAAGATGAAAGACGACCCAGACCACCAGAAGTAAAGTTAATAACAGATTGACCTATCATCGCACAACCTGCCATACCGCCGAAGAGACCAGAAGTACTATTACCCACACCAAGAGCAATACACTCTTTATTACCTGAACCACGTTCTCCACCCATTTCATCAAGCACTGATAGGGTCAATAACGATTCGATAAGCCCAACAAGAGCAACAATAACAGCTGTAGGTAATATGATAGCCATAGAATCCCATGAGAACAAAGAGAGATCAGGAAGTATAAAACTTGGCATGGATACATGAGAAAGATCTGCAAGATGACCCACTGTTTTAGTATCGATATTAGCAAAATATACTACTAGGGTTACTACAATTATCGCTACAAGACCTGCAGGTACGGCTTTACTTATCTTAGGTAAATACTGCATTGTAGCCATCGTTGCAATGATAATAATATACATAATATAGTTCTCAGAAAAACTTGTTTTTATAATCTCTATCCATGAGCTGTATTGTTCTATATTTGCAGGTGCAAGGAAAGGAAGTTGAGCTATAGCTATAACAATGGCAAGTCCGTTTACAAATCCAAAAAGGGCAGGTTGAGGTACTAGACGGATAAACTTACCCATCTTCATAACTCCAATCGCTATCTGTATAAGTCCTGCAATGATAGATGTCAGAAGAATATAGTGCAGTATCATCATAGAAAGATCTTCCGTAGAAAGATCTGGGTACATATATTTTACTGAAAGTCCAAGAGAGACAAATACAACAGCTACAGAACCTGTAGCTCCAGATATCATTCCTGGTTTACCCCCAATAAGAGAGGTAATAAGACCAATAATAAATGCGCCATACAGTCCAACCACAGGAGAAACACCTGCGATAAATGAAAATGCTATCGCCTCAGGCACAAGTGCTACTGCTACTAATGCCCCTGAGAGAATGTCATTTTTTATATTTTGTTTCGAATAGTTTTGAATGTTAAACACATCAATTCCTTACTTTCTTTATGGCGGAATTTTACCATAATAGTTTTACAAGCTACTTCTTCTCATCAACACTATTAAATCCCCTTACTTAATCATATAATCTTCTTGGCTCTTCACACACATAGCTACCATCTTTATGATCAGTAAAATATCTACCAAAACCTGTCATTCCTTTACAAGCACCATAACGAATACCTTTGGGCTTATACTTGCTTTGTTTTTTTCCTGCTTTTAAATTGAATGTATGGGTATAAAAAGACCCTTTTAATCCCTTACTACCTGTATAGTCACCACAATACTTACCTGTAGTTTTCTTACCTTCCGTGCAATACATCACAAAAACATTATAATCACATACATTCATAAAGGTATAGTTGTTTCCTTCCCATTTTGTTTTTACACAATCCATGGCCGAAGTATCCGCATAACTGACATTTATTGCTAATAAAAAACTACTGACTACCAATATTTTCTTCACAGTATCAAACATATTCAAACCTTTTTATTTTAGATATTTTAGTATATCAACTTATCCTTTAGTCAGCTTCCTTGAGTGCTTGCTCTCGTAACCTGTCTTTTTTACTTTTTCTTTTACCTTTGACAGGCGCTTTTCCTTTTTCTTTTATAGGCGCATCACCTTTAAGTTCATAACCTTGTATCTGTTCTCTTTCCAGTTTGATGTTACTACGTTTTTCTATGAGTTTAAAATGTTCTTGTTCCTCATGTCCTATGAATGTCACTGCTAATCCTGCCTTACCAGCTCTTCCTGTTCGTCCTATACGGTGGATATAATCCGCAGGTGAACGTGGCAAGTCATAGTTTATGACACAGCTAATATCATCTATATCCAGTCCTCTGGAAACCAGATCTGTCGCAAACAAGATCTGTATTTTCTTCGCTTTGAACTGTTCGAGCGTATAGTTACGGTCTTCCTGCGTCAGATCCCCATGAAAAGACTCCGCCAAATACCCACGATTTCTAAACTTCTCGGCAATGTTGTCTGTGGCTCTTTTATTAGTCATGAAGACAAGCACTGTTTTCCATTTCTCTTTCTTCATCAGATGTCTAAGCACTGGTCCACGATTTTCAGGATTCACTTCTATCACTCTTTGAACTATCTTCTCCACAGTAGGTGCTTCATCTTCAAAACTTACTTCGACAGGATTTTTTGTGATCTTTGAAGCAATGTCAAGCATCTTTTGAAGATAGGTTGCTGAAAACATAAGGTTTTGACGCTGTGTGGGTATAGCTTCTAAAATGAGGTCAAGCTCTTCGGAAAACCCGAGATTTAGCATTTTATCTGCTTCATCCAGCACTAAAAACTCAAGATGTGAAAGGTTCATCTGTTTTTTACGCAGCACATCTAAAAATCTTCCCGATGTTGCTACAAGTATATCACATCCTTTCTGTATAGCAAAAATCTGATCACCAATGCTTTCTCCACCAATAACAGAAACCACTTTTGGTTTTCTAGGTAGATGTGCCCCAAAAGTAGAAAAGTACTCTGCTACTTGAATCGTAAGCTCACGAGTAGGGGTCAACACCAAAACCTTTATCTTCGACTTCCCCTCAGCCACATTTTTAGACCATAGCTCCAAAATAGGCAAAACAAAGCTCGCACTTTTACCACTTCCTGTCTGTGCTCGTGCCATAACATCATACTTTTCTAATACTAGAGGGATGACCTTCTCTTGTATGGATGTTGGTTCTGTATAATTATTTTCTTGAAGTGCTTGTATTATAGGTACTGAGAGTTGGAGTTTTGTAAATGGCATGATGTGATTCCTCGGATATAGGAGTTTTTTCTTCTAATCATCTTCCAAAAGAAGTTATATAGAACATTATAGCGTAGAGAAAGTATATTTGATTATTGGGGTTTTGTATGAGAGTACCATCAGGAACGATGGTACCTAAAAAAGTCTAGAGTGTCTTTTTTCTAAAATGGTATACCGATATGGATACCTACTGTATAATCTTCAGCTTCTTTTGTCTTCGAGTATCCAATCATTGGGCCGATATGGTATTCTTCTGAAATATCAAGGTTATATACGGCTTCATAGTGAGTAACATATTCTCTTTCTGTTTCTCCATCATGCTTTGCCCATTCAAATCCCGGAGCAACTGAAAGTACTATATTTTCAGTAGGATGGTATGCAAGTATGACCATTGCGACATAGTGGTTATCATGTGAAAATACCACTTCCGCACCAACTCCTACAGAGAAGTACTTCTCCAATCCATCACCATCTAACTCTTTCATAATATGAAAGTCCAACATAGTACCTTCTTCACCCTCAGTTTTCAGGTCTACATATCCTACAGAAACACCAAATTCCCAGTCATGTCCCTTATGTGCACCATAATGATGGTCTTCTTCACTCATTGCAGCAGTACTAAGTCCAACTAAACATACAGTAGCAAGTGCCAATGCTTTGATAGGTGTAATCATTTTTTTATACATATGTTCTCTTTCTATGAAAAACTTTAGAAGAAGTTTCATTTTAATTTTGTGAATCGCATTATACAAAATATCTACTTATATATACTATAAGGTAAACCTATTTTAATACTACTTTAACATCCCTGCCAGATAGCCACTGGCAAACGACCACTGTAGATTATACCCACCACAAGGGCCATCAAGATTCATCACTTCACCACAGAAATATAGTCCTTTTATTTTTTTACTCTGCATGGTATAGGGGTCTATCTCTTTTAGATGTATTCCTCCTCGAGTGATCATCGCCATTTTGAATCCGTCATGTCCATTTATAGTCAAGGGTGTCCATACGAGAAGTTTGATGAGCTTGTCTCTTGCTGCACCCGCTTGTTTACCCAAGGCAAGAGCAGGGTCAACTTCTGCTAGCTTGCAGAGTTCTAGACTCACAGACTCAGGGAGCAGAGTTTGAAGCAGTTGTAGTGTATTACGATGAGGGTCTTTGGCTTGTTCTTTCTTAAAGTGCTCACGTATCTGCTCTTCGTTAATCCCTTTGGTAAGATTTACAAGCACAGGAACTTCCTCAAATTTACTTAAAAGAGGAGTGATCTCACGGGAAAAATCCAATACTACAGGCCCACGAATACCATCTTTGGTAAAGATCAGGTCTCCTACGGCAGAAAGATTTTTATATTTTTTCATATCAACTCGCATAGTGACTTTTGCTATGGTATCAGCTCTACAGTTTCCTACCCAAGTCTCTATGGTTTTCAGTGGCATCATTGCAGGATAAAGGTCCGTGACTTTATGCCCTACAGACTCAGCCATAGTGTAACCGTCACCCTCAGCACCAAGCACAGGATACCCCATACCTCCCGTAGCAATAACTACATTGTCACCGTTAAATGTATCTGTAATCGTAATGACGCCAGTAACTTTTTCACCATCATGCTCTAAAGTTTCAACCTTTTGTGAACACAACACTTTTACACCAAGATTATGCATCTCTTGTTCCATAGCGTTAATAATAGTCGAAGAATTGTGAGTGATAGGAAAAACACGGTAACCGTCTGGAGCATGACTCTCCACTCCAATATCTTTAAAAAATGCCATAAGAGCCTTATGATCCAATGCATTAAGAGCAGGAGTCATAAAACGTCCATCACGACCAAAACGAGCCATAAAGTCTTCATTTGAAAGGGTATTGGTCAGGTTACAGCGTCCACCGCCTGTCGCTTTTAGCTTCGCACCTATTTTGGAGAGTTTCTCTAAAAGCAGTACAGACTTTCCAGCACGTGCAGCTGTAATTGCTGCCATCATGCCCGCTGCACCGGAACCAACTACTATGAGATCATACTTTGACACTAGAGATTCCTTCACATAAAGATTATCGACATCATATCAAAAAGTTGTATAAACCCATCATCTACATATGAATTCTCAGAACATTAAAAATATAATTTATAATCCAAACGAGCGTCTTAAATCATTAAGTTTTAGAAAAAACTTTGTACTAATAGGACCACCCCTAACATTCATCCTACCTGTCATCATATTTAGAGTAATCTTATCACCTTTTATTTGACGTTTAATAACAAAGTCATTATCATTTATAATTGCTTTGCCTTTTAATACATAAAGTGATTTCCACTTATCATAAATAAGTTGGTTTGCACGCCCCTTAAAAGAGTGTTTGTCACCTTTAATCTCAAAGCGAACTGATCCTATAGCTTCATACATTCTTGTTTCGTTATTTTCATCAAGGTATACCTTCACTTTATCTGCATGTAACCAACTATTGTCTATTTTTATTTTGGCATTACCTATAAAGTGTATTTCTTTGTCTTCTGCCTCTATGTATTTAGAGCTTATTTCCATTCTCTCTGCAAAAATAGTTTGCGTGAGTATGAAAAAAAGTATTACTTTTAAGAACTTCATGATACGCCCTATATAATTATTTAATTAACATTCCAACTACGCTGAGTCTCTTATAATGCTAAAAAATCATGTATGTTAGATAATAAGCTCATAATTTGTACTAGCAATTCTATCTATAAATGATAATTTATATAATATCTAAAAATTATATAAACTTATAATTTAGTACACATTAGATACACATAAAAAGAGTATAATATATTAAGTTTCCTAGAAATAGGAACTAATCTAGTAAATAATAGGAATAAACAATGAAAAGATTAATAATTATAGGTCTATTGGCTTCAGCTGCATGGGCTGCTGATTTTTCTCATATGAGTACCGATGAGATGATGAATATGCGTGGAAGTGTTTCCGTAGATGATCGTCCTTCTTTTCAACAAGAGATGCAAAAACGTATGCAGAGTATGAGCCCGGAAGAACGACAAAAATATAAAGGTATGAGAGGACAAGGTCAAGGCATGGGTATAGGACAGAATTGTATGAATAACCAACCTACATTTGCCCAGTATGATATCAACAATGATGGTGCTATTACTCAAAAGGAATTAGAGGAAGCACGTGCCAAACGTATGAGTCAGAAAGCCAAAGAAGGTAAAATGCTGAGAAATGCAGGAAACGCGCCTGCATTTGCCGACATGGATAAAAACAAAGATGGATCATTAAACCAGGAAGAATTCCGTTTACATCAAACAGAGCAGATGAATAAATGTAATAAACGAAATTATCCAACAGGCAATTGTCCAAATACGGGTAAAGGTCAAGGTATGATGAGAAATGCAGGAAATACACCTGACTTTGAAGATATTGATACGAATAATGATGGTGTCATAAGCAAAGAAGAATTTCGTTTACATCAAACCCAGAGAATGCAAAACAAAGGTAATTGTCCATCAGGGAATTGTCCTTAAGCTGTAAAATCAATAGGTATATTGGTTCAAACTGATGTATTCCCACGATTGTGTGGGAATGCTATAATAAAAAATAGCCTGTAGATATCAGGTTAAAGCGTCTTCTACTACACGTATTACCCTGAGTTTTTACCCTTATCTTTTTTTTCAATCCACACACTTTACACACTTATAGTATAAAATAATGAAGATTTCTCACTCAAAAATAGAGAATGAATCTATATATGAAAGGAAAAACAATGAAAGGATTACTAATTATTACGTTGATAGCTTCTACAGCTACATGGGCTGCTGATTATTCTGATAAAGGTAAGAGTATGTGGGAAAAAGGCATAAATAATCAACCTACATTTTCACAATATGATATTAACAATGATGGTAAAATAACCCCAGAAGAATTAGAAGAAGGACGTGAAGAACGTAGGAAACAGCATGCTAAAGAAGGGAAAATGATGAAAAATGTAGATAAAGCCTCTTCATTCGCAAATATTGACACCAATAAAGATGGAGTAATAGATAAAGAAGAGTTCCGTTTACATAAAATTAAGTATCCACAGAGTTGTGTGACCTTTGGCTGAAATTGAAAGATATTTACAAGTCCTATAGTTTATTTAACTATTGTACTTGTTAAATATCTATAACACACAAGTATTTTCTTGTGTATAAAATGCGATTACTACATTCCCATATTATTGTGGGAATACTACAAAACACAGTACAAACTCCCATTTCATACATCTATGTTAAAATACTCGATAATAGACACAGAAAAGTATAATACTAAATAATATTATATTAATATATGGAGTTCACTTTTGACAATTACCACCCAATCCATGCAAAACCTTATGATATGGTTCACGGCACATACAAGTGAATTAAAAGCAGGTGATAGTATTAGCTTTGAAGCAGTTGATCCGGATATTGGTGACCTCTATGCAGGAAATATGTTAGAGATAGAAGGTAAAATCTATATCTACAGAGGATACAAGTCATGGACAGACTTAGCAGAACTCCTCATGTGTAAAATGATGACCCCAGAAAAAAGTACCTATCCATTGGTAAAACTTACTTTTAAAAAATTAGAGACAAAAAGCTCTTTTCATATAATATCTCAGAGTTCAAAAGAAGAAAAATATGGTGTAAATTCCAATTTTGCACAAATACACAAGATGGAAGAACCTGCCTTTCTTTACTACTATAACCAAGCCTTACAAAATGTTAAGATAAATCAAAGAACATCTGTCCTAAACCTTGGTATTAATACAGGAGATGAATTTTCCGTCATTAAAAACAGTTTAGATACAAAGACATATGCAAATATAAATTTTGTGGGTATCGACCACTCACAAACAGCTATAGCCTATGCAAAGAGCTGTTTTCCAGAAGAAAATGTAACATTTCATACACATGATATCAACGATTTAGAGAGTTTAAACCTAGGAAGGTTTGATTTACTTGTAAGCATAGGAACGCTTCAAAGCCCGAATATCAACTTCAAACCCTTTTTCATGTCATTGGTACAAAACTATCTGGAAAAAGATGCTGCAATCATTTTAGGTTTTCCAAACAGTCGATGGATAGGGGGAGAGATGATCTATGGAGCCAAGGCACCCAATTATGCTATGAGTGAAATGTCACTGCTTTTTAACGATGTCATTTTCTGCAAAAAGTATCTACAACAACATAAATACAGGGTCACACTTACGGGTAAGCAATATATCTTTCTAACTGCAACAAAGATATAGGACTAAATAGTAAATTTCAGACTCAAAAAGTATGATTTTAAATCAAACATATGGAAAAACATACCAACTTACAAATAATCAAAGATTTTTTACTTCAGTTACTGTTTCTATCTAATGGAGGGTGACTCTTTGTTTCCAAAATATTTCTCTTTTTCTTTGCAATATATTACAGAAATGTTACATCCATAATGTTATATTTTTAATATACTTAAAAAGAGAAGTGACACAATGAAAAGAATACTATTGAGGGCAATAAATATAAACCACTGGAAAAAGCAGGAAAAGTCGTTTGTAATAGCTATGATACTCATGGGTGTATTTAACTTCTTTATCGTTATTAGTATGCTATATAGATAAATTATAACAGGGTATTTGTTATAAAAATACCCTTGTTTTTATGAGTAGAAACGTGTCAATCAAATAAATTTATCGTTTTCCGCCACCGCCACCTTTACCACCTTTGTTACCACTATTGCTTCTCATGCCATTGCCACCTTTATTTTCTTGACCTTTGCCCATACCTGACACATTTCCCTGACCTTTACCCTGTCCATTTTTAGACATGTTTCCTTTTGCATTCACTTGGCCTTTGCCTTGTCCAGTACCTATAGGATTTTCATTTCCCTGCATTTTATTACCGTTGGTGTCCTGATATTTATGTTGGTATTTGTATTGGTGCTTGTATAGTTTTTTCCCACCCATTCCAGTACCATTTTTTAATCTTTGCTGCGTTTGAAGATTTGTTTGAGTCTGAGTAGCTTCCACTGCAAACAGTGAAGGTGAAGCCAAAAACGCCAATGTACCTAATGCTAAAAATGTCTTTTTCATATAAAATCCTTTGTAAATTAAGATATTAACAATATACAAAAAAAGTGTGAACTATCTATGAAAACAATACTATTATTTTATCCCAATTAATCTATAGATAAATCCCAAGAATTGCTACTTGAAATCTGTTTATCATGTAATTTAGAAAGCACTAAAAGTGCCACTAAGCCTCCAAATAGGGCATATCCCATATCTGATTGTGTATCCCATATGTAACCTTGTGTACCAAGAAAGGCTTCTGCATCTTCCTCTACAGCAAGTGCTACCCACCACTCTACAAGCTCATAAAAGGCAGAAAATGCCAAAATGATGCTCAATATAATAAAATGTAGCCATATTTTTGCACCCTGTACAATATTTTTACGTATTAAAATCTCTCTAGCAAGTATCGCAGGGATAAAACCTTGTGCAAAATGGCCTACTTTATCATAATTATTTCTGCTATGATCAAAAATCTCTCTGATCCAGTCAAACAGTGGTACTTCAGCATATGTATAATGTCCGCCAACCATTAAAATAATCATATGAATCAAAATAAGAGTATAAAGCAGGGGAGTTAATGGAAACCTTTTATAGGTAAGAACCAAAATAAACAATCCTATAAATACCGGTAGCACTTCCAAAAACCATGTAAATGGATCTTTAGGTAAGACTGCTGACCATATCAGGACTGGAATAAAAATGGATAACCATAAGTTTCTCATTTAATATTCTCTAATATTATTTTATGGCTGTCATCAAAAAGACAGTGAATTCAGCATGAGGTTTAGAGATTTTGTTGGCTAAACTGAAGGTTATATCTTTAAATCCTACCTCCGTAGCATGTCTTGCAAGCATTTCACGGTCAAAACCATAGTGAAATACACCAGTATTATCACTATGGAAAGTACCATCTTCACTATCTAAATCAGCAATAGCAATAAATCCATGATCATCAAGCATATCATAGAGTTTTGAAAAGAGGGCGGGGATATCTTCCAAATGGTGAATCGTCATTGAGGAAATAATACCATCAAATTTTCTATCAAGAGTATTCGTACTCAAGTCTTTCTCTATCACTTCAGTATTACATGAGAATAGACCACACTTATTTTGAAACTCCAGAAGCATAGAAGGGGAGTTGTCTACAGCAACTATCTTCTCTACATAGGGTGCGACAAAATAGCTTAAAAGACCTGTACCAGCACCAAAATCCATAACTTCCATAGATTTATTTAGTTTTATATTATTTACTATTAACTCTGCAATGCCTTTGGCATTCTGTACACGTTTACTGTTCATATCCCAAGACTTTGATTTATCTGCAAAGTGATCTACTTTTTTTTCCATTATAATCCTTAATATTATTTAGTATATGCCTAAAACAGCGTCTCTTGTTTCTCTATCTTTATATTATCCCAAAAGAAATCTACATGTTTTTCGAACATAGAAACGACAGAAGAGGTCGATTTTTTATCTAATTTTAGCAAAGAAACCTGCATTTGATAGAAAAAGAGAGGTGAAAAGAACTCATTTGCCAATAATAGAGGGTCAGAAGACTTTATCATCTCATCTTGCATCATCATAAAAAAGAGGCTTGAAAGCTTTTTAACGTTCTCCTGGTAGAAATACTCGTTATAGATCTCTCTTATTCTCTCATTTCTATATATCTCTTGCATAAGCAGCTTTAGAAGTGCCTCATTTTGCCCATCAAAGCCTATAAGCTTGAAAGTGGTGGCAATGGACATCAACAGGGACTTTCCTTGTTTATGGAGCTCTGAAGCATCTTTATCGTCAAATATAGTCACTATAGCTGAAGAGGTAAGCTCGCTTACTAACGATTCAAGTATCTCATCCTTGTTCTTAAAGTGGTTATAGAGGGCACTTTGCTTCATATCCATAGCACCTGCTATATCTCTAACCGTCGTAGCCTTATATCCTTTGGTTGCGAAGAGTTTAAGTGCAATCTTCAGTATTTTATCTTTTGTTTTACTTCCTTTAGTAGGGGAAGAAGTAACGCTCTGCTCGTTCATAGTGGCTCCTTTGATAACATTATAGTGAACAAGTGTTCATTTGTCAAGTGCAGTATTTCACATTATATGAACAACTGTTCTTATATGATTCTTTGAATTAAATATAATATGAACAAGTGTTCTTATATGTCAAATATTGAAAGTTATATGATGAACAAGTGTTCATATATACCTCACCAAAAGCCCTATACACCGACACTTTAGAGAATTACTACAAACGTAAAGTACATTGACCGCAAGATACTTTACATTATTTGATGAATAATACTAATAAATATTAGAAATTGTCTCTTTTGACTAATTTTTAATCATATAAAAATCTGACATAGAAATTTTTCTACACTTTAGATCTCGATAAAGGTTGTTTTTAAAAATTTAGATGGAATGAATCTGACTGAAAATTAACTTTTTTCTTCATCTTGAAAAATGTTTTTTTATTTTTCATGCAAGTCCTAAAATTTAAAATATGTATTTACCATGATCTAAATTATGATGTAAAACTAAAATATAATTTTTTACTCTTTTGTATGACTTTTCATATTTGTCCACTTTTTAGAATATACCAATAAGAGTGCTACAAAATACAAAAACTCAGAATACAAATTAAAAACTATAAATTTAGTCATTTTTTACTTTTTCAAATATCCTCATACCTTGTTGCTAATACACAAAGGAGAAGAGATTTAATTTTTTAATAGAATTTATATTATGTTAACCAATACATATTATTAATATATATCATAATCTACAGGCTGTATTACTTACACAACTAGTAGACTATTTTTTTCTGCGATATGCTTTAATAGTTTTAATGTATGTTTTTCTAAAGATGTTTGTTTAATTTTAGAAATCATAGTTATCAAATGATCATACGAGTCAAAATGAATATTTTGTCTGTGAAGTGCTGCAGTACTCATATAGTCTAATATTTCTTCACGACTAACAATACACTCTTTTTCTAAATTTTGAAGCATCATAGCTAATAACGTTTCATCTTCATCTAAAAGATTATTTGCTATTTCTTCAGCTGCATCTTCATCAATTCCTCTATTATATAAAATAGAAGCAATGCTCGACTTTATTGTCTGATTTGTTGTTTGGATATATGTAACACGATTTACTACAGTGTTTGCAATCAATGGATTTAATGCCAAACCTGAGATAATCAAAGTAATACTAATAAAATTGTGTTTCTTCATTTATAAATCCTTTTAGTCATCTTAGTCTAATAAGGTTAACAATACACATTAATTAGATCAAAAATTTGTACACTTATTTTTGTATTTGACATTTTTATGACATTTATATTATATAGTTTTATTATCAAATAATTTAAACTAATTATATAAAAGAATAATCTGAAAGGAGAATTGAATGACGGTATCTGTTCACAAAACGTTGCATGCAGAATGAACCTAAACAATTTTCTATTCAGTGGTTTTAAATTTAGCGGAGGTGAAGATCTTCTCCAGTTTAAATTTAAAATGCTGAACTCTATATTTATCACTGTTGCTTTTTTTTCTGCCCTGTTTGGAGTGCTTAGTGACTTAGGTATTAATGATATTGGCCCTATTCACTCTAAAGTTAATTATGTTTACAGTTTCCTCACGATCATGCTAATCTTCTTTCTCAGACAATCTAAAAAAAATTATGATCTAACCGCTCATGCTCTGCTTATCATATCCTTACTTACTTTTACTTCAGCACTTATTTTTGTACCTCAAGATGAGTTTAGAATGATATGGTTTTATCTTTTGATATATGTCGCCTACATGATTCATGATAGAAAAAGTGGTATATTTTATACTCTGGCTTCTATTATAATTATTTTAACAGTCAATTTTTTTATAGAATTACAGCTTTCATATGTAGCTATAAATTCTAGTATTTTTGGACTTCTCATAGGAAGTTTTTTATCTTATACTTATACCAATAAAATTACAAATTATGAAAACAGTTTAAAGCAACAAAATACTAGTTTAAGTGTTTTAGCCTCTACAGATTATTTAACAGGAATCATGAATAAACGTATGTTTAATGATATTTCTGAACACTACTTCCAAACAGCACAAAAAAATCATTTCCATTTAACCCTTTTACTACTTGATCTAGATCACTTCAAAAAGGTCAATGATACTTATGGTCATCAAGCTGGAGATCAATTATTGAAACGTTTTGTTAAAAAACTAGTAAGAATCTTAAATAAAAGTGATATATTTGCTCGTATCGGAGGTGAAGAGTTTGCAATTCTTTTATCTCAAATAAATAGTAATGATGCGTATATTTTGGCTGAAAAAATTCGTAAAGAAATTGAAAATGATTTTATAACTTATGAAGGACAAGATATTTTTGTGACAACTTCTATTGGTATCAGTGAAAACAAAGAGACAGATACCGAATTCAAGAATATTTTCTCACGTGCTGATATAGCACTCTATCAAGCTAAGAATGAAGGACGTAACAAAACATGTTATATTGAGTTCTCAAACGATGATGTACATTGTCCTAATCCAAAAAAAGACAATGAAGTATTGAATTACTCTATCTAAAAAGTTTTCAAAATTCAGCAAATCCAGTTGCAAACTTATCAAGTCTCTTTTCTATACTCTCCTTAATGACCTCTGATTTGCATAAGAAGAAAAAAAGAACGAGGTGTTTGCAGATTTAAGTTATGAAGATTGTATAAGGGGTTACCTTCTAAAAAGAAGGTAACCTATTGTTCTCTAAAATAGGAAAGTATCCTATTAACTATTATTGAAATAATACAAAACCGCCTGCACCATCTGCTACATAGACACGACCGTTCCAGACGACTATATCAGTTGCACTTCCTGCTGTATTGGCATGATCAACTAATACAGGGTTTGCTGCATCTGTCCAATCTATCTTTATGGCACCAGCATCACCGTAAGCTACATAAATGTAAGTTTTACCACCTACAGTGACAGCATCTATACCTGATGCTCCACCACCCCATTCAGAGAAATCTGTACCTGCAACCAAGTCATTTGTGTAGGTACTGGCATCCTGAAGTTTCAGATATCCAGCAGCATCATAACGACCATCACGTCCCATTTCTGTGCCAGGATGTGGTACTGGATTAATCAGATCAGCAGTATTGTAGGCTAACACACCAAAGCTGTCATAAGTAAAGAAGGCATAGTTACCCACAACCTTCACTGAAATAGCTACACCATCTGCATTGTGAGCATTTGCATCCTCCCACTTGATAGGCTGGAATGTTTTAACGATTGACAAATTACTCGGATCACTGATATCAATGACAGTAATTCCTGTGGCACCTCCTGCAACAAAGGCATAATCACCCCATAATGCTATACCTGTTGCATTATTGATTCGATCTTCACCTGTTCCTTTAATATTATCTACAATGAATACCGGATTATTATCAATATTAGGTGTTTCATTCAAATTGTATACTGTTACTCCGCTAAGACCATCTGCTGTAAATGCTAGATCTCCTCTCACAGCAACATCATAAACTCTATCTTCTAAGTCAATACCCGCAACTTTGGTTTCTTCAATGCTGTGCTCATAGATATCTCCACTGGTTGGATAGAGCAGCTCTGGAGCACCTTCAGTACCCATCACATTGACATTCACGCGGCGAAGTCCCGCACTAAGAGATGCTACCATTGCCGACTTAGTCACTCCATCATTGATAACCACAACTTCATCTGCATGCGGTGTCGGGTACATCACTGTTCCGTTTACATCAATACTGTTTTCACTTTGAAGTGTATTACCCACCAGTCTCACTTGATCTGTCGGGATGTTATTACAGCTTTCATCTGCCACTTTCCAGACCATCATTCCGTGTGGACCATCGGCAAGGTAGAGAAGATTATCATAAGTTCCTACACCTGCTGCATGTCCGACACTGATCTCTGGTGCATCATAGCCAACTGGAGCTGCACCAATTTCATCAGTAGTTGCAAAGTGCTTTGTGACGTTAAAGTCATAAGTTGGGACTGTCCCATACACTTCGATAAAGTTAAGACCACCTGCTCCTGCAGCCATAATAATATCAGCAGGAACTGCATCAGTTTCATCAAAGCTGCTACCCGTAAGCGCCAAAGAGTTACCATGACCGCCTACTTCACCCGTTGTTAACAGGATCGGTAATTCACTAGTGTAATCTGGAAGCGCTTCATCTACGGTTGATGAGACATTCATATCATAAGAAGTAACAAACTCATAAGATGGCAAGTGTTCTACCGTATCATTTATATCATTATCATATGGTGCGTCTGGTCCATGCCAAGTACTATCAGGATTAGTTGCATCATTAACCACCATGAGCCCACCAAAATGATCCGTATAGAACACTTTATCTGATGCCGTATCTACTTTTACATCAGCCACACCGGCATCTTTAAGCATACCTGCCCCCTGTCTTGAGAAGACAGAATCAGATCCTCCTATCAGTCTGTCATCCGGTCCGTGTGCAGGGATGGCTGGTACATATCCTAAATATGTCGCATCTAGGAAATTATATTTTGTTGTACAATCTGCACTTCGCGCTGTTGCAGTCTCATACCCTGTAACATTCACCGCAACCATACCGGCCATACCATAAGCGATATAGGCAATAGTCCTTCCTCCAATAGTGGCCACATCTATATTTCGTGCATCATAGTAGTATTTACCCAAAGTTTCAAAATTTGCCCATGGCGTTTTGGTCGCACCATTGATTTCAAGGCTTGCCTGTGTATAATCTGGCATACCCGTACAACTGTCAATACTAGTTCCATCACTTGAAACATCCAATGTTCTAAACCAATCTTCTGTTACAGAAGTATCGATATAATGGTTATAACGTCCAACCTGATCTAAATCAGTGTCATAGATTCCCATACCCATAAAGCCTTGCGCAACAAATATTTTAGTATCGTTACCTTCACCGACCAATGTCAAACTTTTTGGACCGCCCCATGGACTTTCACCCGCA
The DNA here is from genome assembly GCF_041551015.1 of Sulfurovum sp. Classification (GTDB taxonomy): domain Bacteria; phylum Campylobacterota; class Campylobacteria; order Campylobacterales; family Sulfurovaceae; genus Sulfurovum. The sequence continues at coordinate 25,550 of NZ_JBFENQ010000006.1, forward strand.
TACTGCAAGGTATAGACTTCATCATCTATCTTCAAAGTACTATCAATGGTATCCAAAGTATGAGTAAAAAAGTTCTCCAAGGCTGTCTTGTGTAGACCATAACCTTCATCACCAATTATTAACTGCCACGATGGATTTGTAGTATTCCCTTCATTATAAACAGCCAGTGAACTAATAGGTGCACGGCTACTTGAGATACTGTTACCTGGAACAATAGTCCCACTACCTTCAGTCCACGTAATGTTATCTTCATTGTAGTTGACCTTTACAGTAAGCTCTGGTCTAGGTGTCAAAACACCTGTATCTGAGATTTCAACTGCTGTAATCCCCTCTTGTCCCATAGCTAATAAAGCATAAGTAGTAGTATTGTAATTTACAATCTCTATATCATGGATATAACCTTCTACTTCAACTCCGGTTTCACTCAACGGCGTATCAACCGAAGTGATATGTAACTCATTTGCAGTGTTATAGAGCGTCCAATTAGTATCAGCAACATTGAGTAGTTCTACACTTGTTGTAGCACCACCAATTCGCACTTGCCCGTCTGACAAAGAGGCTTCTATAGGCGTACTACATTTACTTAGAGTTGGATCAGTGGTGCCGCCACCACCCCCGCCACTGCCACAGCCAGTCATATAAGCCATACCTCCAATTAAAATAGCACTTAATACTGCTGATATTTTCACATTTTTTTTATTCAAATATCTTCTCATCTTAATTCCCTGCCTTTAACATAAGATTATGGAAAAATATATGTCCACATTCTTATAGTTTATAACTTATTGATTAATATATGGTTAATATATAATTGTTTATCTCTTACATTAGAACTTACTTAGATAGAATCATAACAAGAGACCAAAGCCTTAGAAAACTTAAGTTATGATATAAAACTAAATTTTATAGGGACCATCATGAAGTATAGATATATAGGGAAAACAGGTCTTCGTGTCTCACCCATTTGTATGGGTACGATGACCTTTGGAACACAATGTGACAAAAAAGAAGCTTTTGCCATTATGGACAAAGCCTATGAGCATGGAGTTAACTTCTACGACACAGCCGAACTCTACCCTGTTCCACCCGATGCAAAACTGGCAGGGATTACAGAAGAGTGGGTAGGTGAATGGATGAAGACAAAACCTCGTGATGCTATCATCCTTGCGACAAAGGTAGCTGGCGCTGCAAGTGGTTGGTTCGTTCCCCCTATTCGCCATGGCCTAACAGCCATCGACCGTTTTCACATTGAACGTGCAATAGAAGGGAGTTTGAAACGACTAAAAACAGACTATATAGACCTCTATCAAATGCATTGGCCCGATACGATCGTCCCTATAGAAGAGTCACTTGAAGCATTTGACAGACTGGTAAAAGCAGGAAAAGTACGTTACATGGGTACTTCTAATGACACTGCATATGGCACAAGCAAAGCGTTGATGACATCTCAGTATAAAGGACTCGCACGATTTGAATCCATACAAAACAACTTTTCTTTACTTAACCGTAGGTTTTTAGATGAGCTCTCTACCCTTTGTACAAATGAACAGGTTTCACTCCTTCCCTACTCACCCCTTGCCGGAGGTGTACTCTCTGGAAAATATAACCAAGGACTAAGACCCGAAGATGCTGAAGGAAGATTTGCAACCTATCTAAAATCTCCTAACCAAAGACAACGTATCATGGCACAACGTTTTATGAATAACAAAACATTGGCCTCCACTCAAAAATACTTGAAAATAGCAGCTGATGCTGGTATGCACCCTGTTACACTGGCTACCGCATGGTCAAAACAGTTTGATTTTGTGGCTTCCACCATCATAGGGGCAACACATACAGATCAACTGGATGCATCACTTGCAGCTATGGATCTCACACTCAGTGATGAAGTTTTAAGAGCCTGTGACAAAGTACATGAAGAGATACTCTACCCTATGGGGTAAACCATTATACTTAGTCCTAAATAGTTTAGAAATCGATATAGATTTAATTTATAAATGAAAAGTGATATGTAGTATTATTTATGATTTGTAATTATGAGGAACCAGCCCATCATTTTGGCCGATATTTCCTCGAAACTCTAATTCTCTTGGATCACATCTCATAACATGAAGAAACATATAGACATATCCGCCCACTACAAGCGCCAATAAAAACAAACAAAATGGTATGATAACCCACAGACTCATATGTACTCCAAAATATATTAAATTATTATTCATTTTATCAGAATATCGTATAAATATCAAATCAAATGAGTTAAGCTAAAGATTCTCAAGTCTCCTATACTTATCTTGTATTATTTATATGCTATACCATCTTTGATAATAAAAGTATCTTGCATTAACTGTAAAGACCCAGAATTATTTTTTGCTCTATATCGGCACACTGTTGTCCATCCTCTATCACCTGCACGAATAGGACCACATCTTTCCTCTTCCAGAGAATCAGGGTACTTGAGTGTTTTATTCCAATACTCATATACTGCAGGAGGTACACCTGTACTGTATCTCCCATGTGGTTTTTGACCAAACATTGCTTCTAAATCTTTTAGTTTTTGGGCCTCAACAGCAAGTAGCATAGCTCTTTCTTTTTCTTGTTCTGTGATATGCACATCTATAGGTGATGTAGTCTCATTTGTATTGGGTTTCATCCATAAGGGTTCTGTCACCCAGAGACCAAACAGTATGACTGCAAAAAGTACATATTTCATAATTGACATTTAATCTCCTTTTATTTTACTCTATCAATAAATTTATTTTTTTACTCTTTATCTATTATATAAGCTAATAAGCTGTAGTATAATATAAATATATAAAAGAAATGGAGTAGAATATGTCTTTAACACAAAATATACAACAGCGATTGGATTCTTGGCTATATATGTTAATTGAAGCAGAGGGAGCTGACCTGCATCTGAAAAGTAATGGGAAGATCCACGCACGTGTAAAAAGTGATATTGTTCTTTTATCTAATGAGAAATTAGATGAAAAAACCGTTGAATCACTTGTTAAAGTATTGATTGGTGATGCATATGAAGACTTTATAGAGACTAAAGAATTTGATGGTGCCTATGCACTGGATGAAAACTACCGTTTTCGTATCAATATCTTTATGCATCTTGGTGGTTTCGCATTAGCCTTCCGTCTGATTCCTTCCTATATTAAAACCATAGAAGAGCTAAATCTTCCTTCAGCCTTACATAAACTTACCCATCTTCGTCGAGGTCTTGTTCTTATTACCGGTACTACCGGAAGTGGTAAGTCCACAACACTTGCAAGTATTATTGAAGAGATCAATAAGACATATCCGCATCATATTATCTCCATTGAAGATCCTATAGAATATGTACATAATGATGACAAATCTATCGTAGAACAACGTGAACTGGGATTGCATACTGGTAGTTTTTCTCGTGCATTACGTGCAGCAATGCGTGAAGACCCAGATATTATTGTAGTTGGTGAAATACGTGACCTTGCAACCGCTGAAAGTATTTTACAAGCGGTCAATACAGGTCACCTTGTCTTTTCTACTGTTCATACATTAGATGCCAGAGAAACAGTTGATCGACTCATTGCTATTTTCCCAAATGAAGAGCAAAATCGTGTACGAGCAACACTTGCTTCAACTCTTGAAGCTGTTATTTCCCAACGTCTGCTCAGAGGTATATCTGGAGATATGGTTCCTGCTGTAGAAATGATGTTTAAAAGTCCGCAAACTCAAGAGCTTATTCGAAACAAACGTGATCATGAAATTCCAGATGCTATTGAAAAAGAAGGTATTAGTTTTGATTCTATTACCTTTAATCGCGCTCTTTTTGATCTCACATTGGCAGAGAAAATCACTGAAGAACAAGCGTATCAGTATGCAAGTAGTCCTTCTGATCTTAAATTGATGTTTACAGTAAGTACAGAATATGAAGAAAAATTTCATGCAGATACAAAAAATGAAGCTCCTGAGCTTAAAGAAGAATAGTAATCTATTTCTTTATTTAATATAAAAAATAAACATATAAAATTAACTCACATTTTAAAATAGATAGAGTCACTTATACCCTTAGAAATAAGGGGTATATTAAAGAAGAACACTACGTATCTCTACGTAGTATTTATAAAGTTTATATTATGCTGTCACTACATCCCATGTTTTGTCTGCATCTTTTTTAACTCCATGCCACGTTGCACATCCATTCATACTCATCCCTATAAATAGAGTAAGCATTAAAAATAATAAAGATTTCTTCATATTATTGATCCTTTTTTCTAAAATTATATCAAAACTCAATAAGTATTATATTATTCAGCAGAAACTTCTTCTTCATCTATTTCTTTTAGTGGT
>NZ_JBFENQ010000007.1:0-27385 GCF_041551015.1 Sulfurovum sp.
TAGTGATGATTTACCTGCACTCTTGACCATAAGCGTTTTGACATGGGGAAAAAAGATAGCACGGCTTCTCTCTTTACACCAAATACTACATAGTATAAAAAGGAAGATGACCCCTAAAAGATATGGATACTCAAAATTAAACTGACTCATCAGCTACCTGCACATAGAGGTTGAATTTATTTTTCGTATCTTGATCTATTTCTTCTACTTCTTTTTTATATTTATACTGTTCAAGCATAAGCTCGAGTTGAGAAAAAAGTTCTTTTCTTCTCTCATCTGTGGCTAAAAGTCTTGCATAGTGTGTGGCTTCATAAGCAGATTTTTTTGTATCTTTCCAGTCTATCTTTTTGATGGATTCAAGGTAGCCTTTGGCAAGATTTACTTTTCTATTATCCCACAGTTTTTTCGCTATAAAAAATAGAATAACCACTCCCAAGAAAATGGAAAAACCAATTAACCCCCAATAGATATAATAGGAACTGTCCGGTATCTCAAGTAATGGTTTGATGTCTCTAAGTTGTTCACTGATATTTGCTGTTTGATTTGTATCCATTACTATTACCTCATTCTTGTCATTAGCTTAAGTGCGGGTTCTTCATGTGTATAGATCTTAGTAAACCGTACACCCTGTTTTTTAAATTGTTTGTAGAGTCTCTCATCATTATCATGCAAAGCTTTTTTGTAGTTCTTAAGAGTTGCACTGTCTACATCACCTTCAAAACTCTGTTTTGTTTCCATATCGATCAATCTAAGATAACCTAGTTCTGATGGATCTTCTTCAAACTTGTCACGTACCATCACCGCAAATACATCATGTTTTTTACTCAAGAGTTTCAAGTCTATATCCCCGACGAAATCAGACACGATAAAAAGTAAAGACTTCTTTTTCAAACGGTTATGCAGTGTTTCTACCAAGGCAGAAAAATCACCCTCTTTTCCTATTGGATCAAATTCAACCACATCTTCCACTGCTTTATGTACAGAAAAAAGTTTTTTACTTGCTTTATTTACGTCATACAGTTTATCTGCAAAAATCATATGCGAGAAGAGATCAGCATTTTTTACAGCTGAAAAACCAAGTGTTGCCACTACTTCTGCCATAATATCTGACTTTTGTTTCACTGTTCCAAAATAAACAGATCCACCAAGCATAGAAACCACAACAACATTAAGCTCTCGTTCTTCCTTGTAGATCTTTACAAAAGGTTTGCCTAGCTTTGCTGTGGTCTTCCAATCTATCTTACGTACATCGTCACCATAGACATACTCACGAAGTTCTGCAAATTCAAATCCTTCACCTTGGAAGAGTGAGGCATTGTTTCCAAGCATATCTCCATAGACTTGCTTTTTGGTTTTAAGGATAATTTTCTTTGCAGCTTTATTCAAAACATATACCTCTACGGAATTGGAACAGCAGCTAAAATCTTTTCTATAATCTCATCTTGTGTCACATCCTCTGCTTGTGCTTCATAAGAAAGGATGATACGGTGGCGAAGGATCTCTTTGGCAATATAGGCTATCTCAATAGGTGAAACATAATCCTGCCCTTTCAAGTATGCGATCGCACGTGCTGCTTTATACATATCTATACTCGCACGAGGACTCGCTCCAAACTCTATATAGGATTCAAGCTCTTCAAGACCATACGCTTTAGGATCACGTGTAGCCGCTACAAGTTCTATGATATACGCTTCTATCTCTTCATCCATATGCACTTGAAGCGCTTCTTCTCTGATCTTATTGAGATCATCAATGGTTGCTACTTGCTGAATCTCTCCAAAACTATTATTTGCAGCTCGTCTTGCAATCTCTAACTCTTCTTCTTTTGTGTTATATCCGACAACTACTTTCATCATAAACCTGTCAAGCTGTGCTTCAGGGAGTTCATAAGCACCCTCTTGCTCAACAGGATTTTGTGTCGCCATAACCAAGAAAGGAAGGTCTATCTTGAATGTTTCATCACCAATGGTTACTTGTCTCTCCTGCATAACTTCAAGCAGAGCAGACTGTACTTTTGCTGGAGCACGGTTGATCTCATCTGCCAGTAAAAGATTCGTAAATACAGGACCTTGTTTAATTTTAAATGTATTATTAGAAGGATCATAGATCTCTGTACCTATGATATCTGAAGGAAGTAGATCAGGGGTAAATTGTACACGTTTGAAGTCTAAACCAAGTGTCTTGGCCAAAGCATTGACAGCAGTTGTTTTTGCAAGTCCCGGAACTCCCTCTAGCAGGATGTGTCCACGACAAAGTAAACCTGCTAAAAGTCCTTCAACCATCTTATCTTGTCCTACAAGTACTTTAGAAATTTCTGTTTTGATATTTTCTATGATTTGACTCAATTGACTCTCCTACATTTTTATGTGAAAAGTATACTTTTGTGAGGTTAATTGAAGGTTAATAATTTAACAATCTTTGAAATCAGCAATAAAATTCAATTTATTGTAAACTTTGTAGCGAATATCCAACTTTACTATGAGAGATAATAGGTAAATCAGGAAGTAGTTTTCGTACAGAATAGACTAAAGTACGCAGAGTAGAATCTGCTACAGTATCATCATTCCAAAGATATGAAATAAGTGTATCATATCCAACAGTATGATTGATATTTTTACTTAGGATCTCTATAAGCTGATCCTGCTTTTTATTCAATTTTATTGCTTGACCATCATAATACAATACAGATACATTTTGCGAGTATGTATAGTATTTATTGATAACGATATCTGTAGGTTCCTCATTGGTTTTTACTTTACTTACTTCGCTATGTATCAAATATCGTTTATATGCGATCTTTAGAGTCGCAAGTATATCTTTACTTGAAAATGGTTTACTTATAAAACCATATGGTGCAAGTTCCAAGAGTTCTTCCAGTGTTGCATCGTCATTGTGTGCCGTAATGAAAACGATAGGAAAGGTATATGTTTCTAAAATTTTTCTGGCCAACTGTATACCATCCATTGAACCTTTAATGTTTATATCCATCAGGATCATATCACAGTGTATAGTTTTTAATGCTTCAAGTGTATCTGAAGCATTATCAAAACAACCCGATACATTCACTTGGTTATTCATCAGTATATCTTGCAAGTAACGCTGTGTGATCACCTCATCTTCGACTATCACAATATTTTGAGGTAAACCCATTATAGATGCTCCTCTTTATTAAAATAGATCTGTATTTTCGTACCGTTTTGGCCCTCTATATCGATCGTACTATAGGGTAAAGTGACACTTAGATCTTTAATGAGGGTCAATCCCAAAGATTTATATGTTTGTGAAGTATCAAAGCCCTTGCCATCATCTTGAATGGATAATCGATATCGGTCACCTATTTCTTTAAAGGAGATATCAATATTTCCTTCCTCTCCATCAAAAGCATGTTCAATAGCATTGGTCACAGCCTCATTAAAAATGAGGCCAATATTCATGGCTATTCTCATGTCTATAATGATGGGATCGATATCTGTGCGAATATTGTATTCAGTATATGTCTGTAAACTTTGCGCTATCTCTTCCAAATACTCCTGGATATCTACTTCTTCATAACTGTGATTGGTGTAAAGATTTTTATGCATAAGACTCATCGCTTTTAACCTGTCTACATGTGTTTCAAACATTTTTTTGTACTTAGGATCATCGATCTTAAAAGATTGACTTTCAAGTAAACTCATTACCACCTGCATATTATTTTTTGTGCGATGATGCACCTCTTTGAAAAGTATTTTATTCTCTTCAAGTGCAATGTTTAGCCTCTCTTCATAAGAACTCCGTTCACTCTCAATGATATAAAGCATATACGAAACGACCAAATACCCTAAAACAATTTGCGAAAGCAGTTCCCATTCATAGACAAACTGAACCCCTGTCACATAAGAGACCAGAGGGATAAAGAGTAAAACAATAAACATGTTCGTACTCCACCTGATACCCTTCTCCACCCCTAAAAAAAAGAAAACAAATATAGGTAAAGCAGCCAACCAGAAGAGTGAAAGTTCAGGATCCTGATCTGGAACGATCAACGACATAGAAAGCAAAAAAGTAAGTGCCCCGAGTATCATATAGGAAGTATGATTGATATTGACATAGTGGGGAAATACCAAATAGGCTACCATCAAGATGAAAATGATGAACAGCTCAATAGACAACATCACATAATAGCCTTGAACCAAGTTTTCGTATGCATATAAAAGCATCACAAAAGCACCGATCAAAATAAACAAATTGACCATAGTTGCTCTTAGTCTATCACGGCTTTTTGGAGTGAAATATTTACCTTTTAATATTTCTGATTCGAAAAAGTTCATTCATTCACCCTTCATAAACTATATTTCCAAGTATATTACGAGCAAGATTAGTACATGCTGATAAAACTACCCTTTCAAATAACCCATCGCCGTAACGATGATATCATCATCATCTTTACTACGTGATTTCAGTACCACTCTCTCTTTACCCTCATCTATAAATTCTATAAAGACATTTTCACCATACGAAGAGACCTTAGAAATGCCCTTTTCTCTTGCCAGTACCTTCATGACGATCACATCGATAAACTGTCTGGTAATCACATCGAGTTTTCCAAACCTATCTGCTATCTCTGCTTCTATCTCGTAAACCTCACCCGTACTTTCACATAAAGAGAGACGTCGATAAAGTTCTAGGCGCAACCTGTCTTCTTCTATGAGTTCTTCATTCAAGTATGCATTAACTGAAAGCTTCATGTCAATGTTTTGTGCCACTTCTTTGTCTTGCCCAGAAAGTTCTTTGATTGCATCTTCAAGCATACGCAAGTAGAGAGAATACCCTATCTGTTTGATATGTCCGGACTGTGCTTCACCAATGATGTTCCCTCCACCGCGTATCTCTAAATCATGAAATGCCAATACAGCGCCGCTTCCTAAGTCTGAGTGTGACTCAAGTGCAAGTAGACGGCGTTTTGCATTCTCTGTCAAACGCTCCTTATCTGTCACCATGAAGTAGCAGTATCCCTCTTTCACTCCACGTCCCACACGTCCACGAAGCTGATGTAAATCTGCTATACCAAAACTGTCTGCACCATCTACTATCATGGTATTGGCATGAGGCATATGGATACCTGACTCTACAATGGATGTGGAGAGCAATACATCATACTCTCCATCTTCAAAAAGCATCATCTCATCTTCGGTCTCTTTGGCTGAGATCTTGGAGTGAAGCACAGCGATACGAAGTTTAGGAAGTATCTGAAGCAATTGTTTTTTCTTCTCTTCTATTCCTGCTATAGAGTTAAAGACATAAAATATCTGTCCACCTCTACGCATCTCACGGAGAATAGCCTCTTTGATCACTTTATCATCATAACTCTTCACAAAAGTACGCACCCCTTGACGCTCTGTAGGAGGGGTTAGAATTTCAGAAAAAGACTTAACTTCAGACATGGCAAGGTTCAGACTTCTAGGAATCGGTGTTGCTGACATACTGAGAAGATGCACATCAATGGATATTTCTTTAAGCGCTTCTTTTTGCTTGACACCAAACTTATGCTCTTCATCGATGATAACAAGCGCCAGGTTTTTAAACTTGGCCTTTAGTAAGGCATGTGTCCCTACAACCACATCTATAGTTCCCTCTTGCAATCCTTTCAGTGTTGCATTTTTCTCTTTTGTCGTGGAAAACCTGTCAAGTTTAGCTACTTTAATATCGTGTCCGTAAAATCGTTCTTTGAGACTTTTGTAATGCTGGGAACTTAGCAATGTTGTAGGGGCTATCATCATAGCCTGGTAACCGTTTTTAACTGCAACAAACATCCCATTCATGGCCACTTCTGTTTTACCGAACCCCACATCTGCAGAAAGCAGTCTGTCCATCATCCTCCCGGAACTCATGTCCTCCAACATATCATTGATGGCACGTTCCTGATCTTCCGTATGTACAAACCCTGCTTCTGACATAAAAATGGCATGTTCTTCCATATCTATTTTCAGCTTGATGCCTTTTTTCAAATGACGTTGTGCTGAAAGATTAATGATCTGTGAAGCAATGGCAAAAAGCTTCTCTTTAACTTTGGCTTTTAACTTTTTAAAGCTTGCCTTACCCAGTCTATCAAGTATAGGTAATGCCCCGCCTTCTGCTACATAACGGTCTATGACTTCAAGATTCGAGACAGGTATGAGCAAAGAGTCTTCATTTTGATAATACATCACCACAAATTCACTGGTTGCGCCCAATACATCCCGTTTTTCTATCCCTTTGAAAATACCTACCCCATAATTCTCATGGACTACATAATCACCGGGTTTCAGTTCGTCCAGTATGATGCTGGCCTTCTTAACCTTTTTACGTTTTATGGGTTTATTGAGTGAAAGTATAAGTCTGTCTGCACCTAACAGATTAACAATACCTTCCTGATAGACAAACTCTATGTTTTCAAACGAGTCCAGTTGGGAACCACGTATGATACTCTCATTTTTAGCAATGATGGTGATCTTTTTGTCTTTATGGGATTCGAGTAATTTATTTGGAGTCACTGCTTCCAGATCACGGTACTTGTTCCCTTCTGGAATGGCTGGTAACAAAAATGACTTTCTAGGAACAAGAGCTTCACCCAACTCATACACTTCTTTCAGTTCGTCATCCAAATCAGACGCCCACACTCCATCAAAAAGTTCTAATGCACTCTCTCCTAGATCATCCAGGTGCCATAGCCCAAGTGAATCTATATCTTTCACAAAGGTGTCATAAGTACTTTGTTCTGTTCTGTTTTTAAGTGCTTCGTGTTGGGTTTTAGTGAGTGCTAAGAATGCCGGTGTAAATGTCAAAGACTCCAACTCATCACTTAGACGCTTCTGCGTTCCCTCATCATAATACTGAATCGTCTCTACCTCTTCATCAAACAAAGAGATACGGTAAGGTTTATCTGCATCTATAGGATAAAAATCTATGATATCTCCACGGAAAGAGACTTCTCCACGACTGGCTGCAATGTCCGTAAAATGGTACCCCCAATGATACAAAGTATCTTTGAGTTCATGTAAATCTAATGTGTCACCAAATTCTATGGACCGAGTATCAAACAGTTCTGCTTTTGGAAAAGGGATAAGCAAAGTTCTTAGTGGTGAGATAAGAATCTTTTTCTTTGTGCTTTTATAGAAAGAAGCTAACTGTATAAACAATAACTGTACATCTTCACCATAGGCACGCAAGTCTTCCCCAACACTTACACGAAGGTCTGGAAGGACAAAGGTATCAAAGCCAAGAAGGACTGCTACATCTCGTATCTGTATAGCTTCTTTGTCATCTTTACAAATAAGCAGTTTTTCTTCTTTTAACTCTTCTAAGTATTCGTAAATATTACTTTGGTACATTGATCTTCTTTTTCATCTTATTTAAAAACTCTTCTACGACATAAAATGAACCAAATACCAGGTAGTGTTCATTTTCGTCTATCTTACTTTCAAAATAGCCATACGCAATACCTACTTTTTCCAGTGCCTTTTCTATCTCACTGAAAGTCGTAGCCCTTTGTGAATTAATAGGGATAATCTCCACACGTTTTACCTTAGGTTTAAGTGTTTGTAATACGGTTTCATAATCTTTATCATCTAGACTGTTATAGATAAGCACTACCTTGTTGTCTAATGCTTTTACTATGGCTTTTGCAGCCAAAGGATTATGCCCAACATCAATGCGTATATTTTCAGTCAATGGGTAGAAACGTCCAAAGAGTTCCAATGAGCGCAAATCATTTACATCATAAGAGATATCTAAAATCTCTAAGGCTTGCAGTGCTACACAAGCATTATCTATCAGGTAATCTCCCCAGGATCTTTCCTCTGCGATCACTTCTAATTCTGTCATCCTATGACTTGGACATAGAGAAAGATATAATTTTGCACCTTTCTCATCCGCTATTTGTTTAGCGATTTTACCTACCTCATCATACGCTTGAGGAGCCAATAATAACGCTTTTTGTATACTGCGTATCTTTGTGCCAGCTATCTCTTCAATGCTTTCACCTAAAAAAGCCTGATGGTCTATGCCTATGGGTGTAATAACAGAAAGTACTTTGTCACATACATTCGTTGCATCAAATTCTCCACCCAGTCCTGCTTCCAAAACCATAAAATCACAATTTTCAAAAACTACAAGAGATAAAAGGGTCGTATACTCGAAGTAACTCAACTTTTCACTCATCTCTGGCCCCAGAATAGTAAAAAGTTTCTGATGTGCCTCTTCAAGTATTTCATCCGAACTGTCCCTGCCATTGAACCAAATACGTTCATTGAACTTTAAAATATGAGGAGAAGAGAAGTGACCTACATTAAGACCGCTTTGATGTGCCAAATGTGCAATCATACGTCCCGTGGAACCTTTTCCATTCGTTCCTACGATATGGACTGTTCTAGGTTGCCTGATATGAGGTTTCAACAGGCCATAAGCAATATGTACACGTTCATGGTCTATCTCTTTATAGTAAAGAGGTTTATCTTCAAGAAATCTGTCAAAAGGCTGCATCATTTAGCTTCTTTTAGCATCCCTTTAGCACTCACATATGCCAAGAATTCATCCAACGCTTTTCCTAATCCTATACGTATAGCTTCCGTTCTAAGGACAGAAGAATCAAGGGAACTCTCTTGTATATCTGATTCAACGATACTCGAAATCGTTTTACTGACCTTGCCTTCTTTGTTCACCATATCAAACTTCACTTTGACATTTGCACGGTAGCGCGTGACATAACCATCTCTATACGCAAGTGGTGTAAAAGTACTTCCAGCATAGGAAAGACGGATCTGACTCTGGGCCTGTTCTTTTGTTACAACACGTCCTTTAAAACGTGTGTATACCAAACGATTCATCTCATCCTTGAGAAAAGGTGCATTTTCAGGCTCTACTCTATCGACTATCACTTCCACATACACAGTATCGTTAAAAACATTTTGAATCATATGAGAGGAAGGTTTGTATCCACAAGCACTTACAAGTAACACCATACTAACCGTCATCCAAAATTTCACAATAGTATTCATACTTTCCTCTCTTATTCTCATTTTAGCTTGATTTTACAGCCAAGTTTACCAATTTATTTGGCACTACGATCTCTTTGACGATACTCATACCCTCAAGCCATTTTTCTCCAGCTTCTTTTGCAGCAGCCAAAATTTCATCTTGTGTAGCAGTAGGGCTCATCTCTATTTCAGTACGCTTCTTACCACCTATCATTACTACATACAAAACACTCTCTTGAACAAAAACTTCTTCTTTCACTTCAAGTACAGCTTGTAAATTCTTACGTGCAAACAATGCTTCACTGAGCTCCGTCGTCACATGAGGAATAATAGGTTCAAGAAGGTTAAGCATAATATACATACCCTCAGTCCATACATCCCCATCATCTTGTTTGTCCAATGCATTCAGGGCTTCCATACATGCTGCAATGAGTGTATTAAAAGCAAATGTCTTTTCATACACATCAGATGACTTTTGTAACGCTTCATAGACTTTTACACGTGCAAGTTTAGACTCTTTACTTAAAGACCCTTGATCGATCTGTGGCAAAGTATTTTGCGTAACTTTCTCTTTTCTGTCGTAGAGTTTTTTGATAAATCTAAATGCACCCTCTACGGCTGAATCATTCCACTCAAGTTCCTTAGCCGGCGGTGCAGCAAAAAGAGTAAATAGTCTAGCCGTATCTGCACCATACTTTTCAACAAGTGCATCCGGGTCCACAGTATTTCCCTTAGACTTACTCATTTTGGCACCGTCCATAAGCACCATACCCTGCGTCAATAAGTTCTCAAAAGGTTCATTGATGTCATGATAACCAAGATCACGAAGTACTTTCGTAAAGAAACGTGCATACAACAAGTGTAAAATAGCATGCTCGATTCCACCGATATACTGGTCTACACCCAACCAATAATTGGCTTCCTCTTTGTCAATACCGACTTCATTCCACTTCTTAGGATTGGTCGCGTAACGGAACTGATACCAGCTTGACTGAACAAAGGTATCCAGTGTATCTGTCTCACGAACAGCATCTTCACCGCACTTAGGACAACTACAGTTTTTCCATGTAGGATGGTTTTCAAGCGGGTTTCCTTCACCTGTAATCTCTACATCTTCAGGTAGAGCAATAGGAAGATTTTCTATCTTTTCAGGCACAAGACCACAATGCTTACAATGCACAAAAGGTATAGGTGCACCCCAGTAGCGCTGACGGCTGACACCCCAGTTTCTGAGTTTGAAGTTCGTTGTGCCTTTACCAAATCCTGCCTCTTCAAACATAGCAATGATCTTAGCCTTGGCTTCGTAATTACCTAACCCTGTAAACGCTGCTGAATCAACAAGCTTTCCTTCAAGTGTGTAAGGAAGCTCTTCCCCACCACTAATGACTCTTTTGACAGGAAGTTCATATTTGCTCGCAAATTCAAAATCTCTCTCATCATGTGCAGGCACGGCCATAACTGCACCACCACCATAAGAAGCCAATACAAAATTCGCTGTCCATACCGGTATCTCTTCACCCGTAAGAGGATGGATCACAGAAATACCAAGAGGGTATCCCTCTTTATCTGCCTGTGCTCTTTCACGTTCTGTCATATTGGCTATATGTGTGATCTTTTGAGCTACCTCTTCATCAAGCAGGCTATTCTCTACCAAGTATTTCGTGATAGGATGTTCCGCTGCAAGTGCAGAGTATGTTACGCCATAGATCGTATCAGGGCGTGTGGTAAATACTGTGTATTTATCAAAGTTTCCACCAAGTTTCTCTTTACTCGCCTCACTTAGTTCAAACTCAAACTCAAGTCCTTGAGATTTACCTATCCAGTTACTTTGCATTGTAAGTACTTGTGATGGCCATTTACCTTCAAGCTCTTTTAAGTCCCCAAGCAGATCGTCTGCATACTTGATAATATCCAGATAGTATCCAGGCATCTCTTTGAGCTGTACTTCATTGTCACAACGCCAGCAACACCCCTCTTCTACCTGCTCATTTGCTAGTACCGTATGACAATCTTCACACCAGTTGACCGTCGTAGACTCACGGTAAAGTAGTTTCTCTTCAAACATTTTGATGATAAACTCTTGCTCCCACTTCGTATAGAGTTCATCACAGGTAGCAAATTCACGTGTTTTAGAAAATGAAAGTCCAAGTGTATTGAGCTCTTTTCTCATATAATCAATGTTCGAATAGGTCCAGTCTTTAGGATGACGTCCGTGTTTAATGGCAGCATTCTCAGCAGGCATACCAAATGCATCCCAACCTATAGGATGAAGTACATTAAAGTCTTGTTTTCTGTAGTAACGGGCAAAGGCATCACCTATGGCGTAGTTACGCACATGTCCCATGTGTAAACGACCGGAAGGAAAAGGAAACATACTTAAAATGTATTTTTTCTTTCTCGTTAAAGCATCATCTGGCTCAAAAGCCTGCTCTTCGTCCCATTTATTTTGCCATTTGGCTTCAATCTCACTTGGATTGTAACTCATTATTCATTATCCTTCTTCTTCTGCATGAACAAAGTCCATGCAGAATTCATCTCACTAAAGCTTCATCTTTGATGAGATATTGTTGTGTTATTTATATGGAAGGGATTATATCTAATATGGGGTTAGAGATGAATTGATAGATCATTCATCCCTTTATTCTAGCATTTAACATTCACTTTTATTTAGGAAAATTATACCAATCAAAAGTAAAAATCCACTACAATAATAAGAATAAAAATAAGGAGTTTGTTTGTCTTTAGCCTTAGCAAGAAAATACCGTCCTGCCACCTTTGAGGACCTCATAGGACAAGAGTCAGTGTCACAAACACTCTCACTTGCGCTTGAGGGAGATAGACTCTCTCATGCCTACCTTTTTTCAGGACTTAGAGGAAGCGGTAAAACCTCTACCGCACGTATTTTTGCTAAAGCTTTACTCTGTGAAAAAGGTGCTACTTCTCATCCTTGCGGTACCTGTGCACATTGTGTCATGGCAAGCGAAAGCAGCCATATGGACATCATCGAGATGGATGCTGCTTCCAACCGTGGTATCGATGATATCAAAGATCTCATTGAGCACACCAAATATAAACCAAGCTCTGCACGCTATAAAATATTCATCATCGATGAAGTACATATGCTTACCAATCAGGCTTTTAATGCTCTGCTCAAAACACTTGAAGAACCGCCTGATTTCGTGAAGTTCATCCTGGCAACAACTGACCCGCTAAAGCTGCCTGCTACCATCCTTTCACGTACACAGCATTTTAGATTTAAGAAAATCCCTCAAAACCTTGTGCTTAAACACCTGGAGCACATCTTGGATCTTGAAAATATAGAGTATGAAAGAGATGCTTTGGACATCATTGCGCGTTCTGGTGCCGGAAGTTTGAGAGATTCTCTGACCTTGATGGATCAAGCTATTGTTTACTCCAAAAACTTTGTAGATGTGAACACTGTGACAGGGATGCTTGGCATCATTGAGCCAAGTCATTTAGAAGCATTACTCTCGGATATTCTAGCGAAAAACACAACAAAAGTTTTAGCCTTTATTAAAATGGCTGCAGACTATGAAGCTGAGATGATACTTGATGAACTGACACTCTATCTCAAAGACTTACTTCTGGGTGGTAAAGGAAAGTTCAGTCCTATGATCATAGAGCGTTTCTTCAGGGTTATCGCCGAATCTAAAAACTTACTCTCTCTTGGTAGTGATAGTGAGTTTGTACTCTCCTTGGCACTCTTTAAAATGATGGAATCTTTAGAGATAAAAGATATTGATACCATGATACGTGGTCTGGAACAAGAACTCAAAGGTATTGAGGTTTCTGAGATCATGGTGACCACTCCCTCTCCAGACTTCTCTGTATCACCAGAAGTCATCACCATTACCGAAGAGGAGATAGTTGCGACACTTCCTACCGCTGCGGTATATAAATCAGAATCTGTCGTGAAAGAAGAAGTTTCTCATCCGGTCACAGAAACTCAAATCATTGAAAATGATCTTACCCCTCCTATTCAAGAAGAGGCCCATTTTGATGTAAATCCTATCACAGAACCAACAGTGACACAACCCGTCACACCAGCAATTAACCCGCATCAAAAGACATTTGATGCACTGGTAAAAAAACTTTACGATAGAGACTATGACCTAGGTGCTTGTTTTGAACGCAATATCTCATTTGAAAACTTTGAAGATAACAAACTTACATGGGGTTCAATGGCTGAGGGTGCGGATAAAAAAACACTCATTACACATTGGGGACTTATCAATATGTTTGTGAAAGATATTTTTGGTTTTGATACTAAAATTATTAATATGCCTAAAAAAAAAGTTGATGCACCAAGCGTAAAAGAAGAAGAGCCCTTACAAAAAGAGCCTCCTGTACATGAAGATGCAGACTCTGCTTCTATGATCGAAGATATAGAAATGAAAAGTTCCTGTATCGCTCCAGAAGCTGGAGAGACTGAAGCAGCCAAAGAGAAAGACCCTTCTACCTTGCTTGAAGAGCCCATGATAAAAGAAGCTATTGCACTATTTAATCCAAAGAAAGTAAGGATCAAACGCAATACCTAAGGAGAGATTCTCTTTTCCCCTACATATCCATCCATGCCTTGGTAACTATTTTGGGTTTGTCATCATAGATCTTAATTTTCTCAGCTCCTATACAGCGCCCGTCATCATCAAGTTCAAACACAACCATTTGTAAAATTGATTTACATTCATCAGGTACATTAAAATGCCCTCCGATCCCTGTAAGAAAACGTTTTAGAGGTATAGCACTATCCATACCTATCACTCCATCGTAACACCCCGTAAGTCCTATATCTGTTACATAGCAACAACCATCTTTTACTTGTAGATCGTCTGTAGCTACATGTGTATGTGTACCTAGTATCGCTGATACATCATCTTTGAGCATATGTAAAAGAGCTTGCTTTTCGGCGCTTGCTTCAGCATGCATATCGATAATGATATGTTTAAACCCTTGTTCTTTGAGTCTTGCAAGCACTGCTACAATCATAGTAAAAGGATTGTCGACCATAGGCATAGTGTAATGTCCCATGAGATTTAGAATCACTGTATCATGTCCCAAGATAGTGGTTTCAAAAATCCCCTTGCCTGGTGTTTCTTTAGGGTAATTTAGAGGACGTATGAGAGGATAAGTATCAAAAAGAGTGAGTATTTCTTTTTTATCGAAGCTATGGTTACCACCTGTCATCATATCAATACCGTAACCAAGTAATTCTATACAGTTTTTTTCAGTTAGACCAAAACCATGACTTGCATTTTCATAATTTGCTATCATAAAGTCTATAAAATGCTCTTGTCTAAGACGTGTTAAATGACTTTTGATCATCAAACGGCCAGGTTTACCTACGACGTCACCGATAAACCCAATTTTCATATTCTAAGATCCTTAGTCTTGAGTAAAGCCCAAGACCAATTCCTCTCAATTTTGGCTAAAGCCTTATACAGGAAATTACTAAATAATTTCTCGTAAAAGCTTCGTCTTTGACTCAGGTGCATATACTCTTCTCCTTGAGAAAGATGAAATTAAAGTGATTTTCCTGCAAAAGGAAGCAAAGCACTTGCCCAGGTAAGTCCACCACCAAAGGTATCAAGCAGCATAAGTTCACCAGTTTGTAATCTTCCAGACTCCCAAATATCATTGATCGCCATAGGTATTGAAGCGGCTGAAGTATTACCATATTTACCTACAGTCAAGACCACTTGATCTTCTCTCATTTTTAGAGCATCACCTACTGCTTTAATAATACGGTAATTTGCCTGATGAGGGATAAAGTGTGGAATATCATTAGAGTTTATATCATTCTTTGCCAATATCTCTTTAACATCTTTTGTAAGTGTTTTTACTGCAAGCTTAAAGGTTTCATTCCCTTTCATTTGCACAAAATTAAGTCCCGTATCAATCACTTCCTGACTCGCAGGGTGTATAGCCCCAGGTGCTGGTGTTACCAAAAAGTCTGCGTAAGCACCATCTGCACTTGCATGTAGATCAATAAATCCTTCTTCTTTATTCAAAGTGGCAGATATCACTGCAGCTCCTGCTCCATCTCCAAACAATATACAGGTACTTCTATCTGTATAATCTACAATAGAAGAAAACTTTTCTGCACCGACAATGAGTACATTTTTCTTCATACCTGATTCTATAAATGCTTTAGCTATAGAAAGCAGATAGACAAATCCGCTACATGCAGCAGAGATATCAAATGCCTGTACATTCCTAATACCGATCTTGTCTGAAATGATACATGCAGTTGAAGGCATGTTAAAATAATCTGGAGTCACAGTTGCACAAAGTACTAAATCAATGTCGTCTTTTTCTATATCAGATCGCTCTATTGCAAGTTCACAAGCTTTCGCAGCCATGTCACTTGTATATTCATCATCTGCAGCTATATGACGTTCTTTAATACCTGTACGCTTCACAATCCATTCATCTGTAGTATCTACCATCTGCTCAAGATCTGCATTAGACAAAATCTTTTCAGGTACATAAGCACCTATAGATCTAAATGAAGCATATACTGGTTTTGTTTGTGACATGGTTATCCTTAAGCCATAAATTATAACTCTTATTTTACCATAATTTTCTAAGGAGCATTCTAAAATGCAGTGAGAAGTGTGTTGATTATTTAAAGTGATGTCCTATTACCACGGAGTACGCGGTAATAAGAGTTATTTATCGTTTGAGAGTAATTCTTCTATCGTCGTATTTACATCCGATTCGGTATATCTGATGGCTTGGAAAATAGCATTTTTAATTGCTTTTGCATTAGAGCTACCATGACTAACAATTGCACAGCCGTTGATACCCAAAAGTGGTGCTCCACCATATTCTGCATAGTCAACCTGCTTTTTCATATTTCCAAACACTTTTCTTTTCATCATGAGTGCACCGATCTTTGCCGGCAATGATTTACGGATATGCTGTCTCATAAGAGTAAAGATTGTTGACACAACACCTTCACTTGTTTTAAGTAAAATATTTCCTGTAAAACCATCACAGACAACGACATTGACATTACCGTTAAAGATATCTCTACCTTCAACATTTCCAACAAAACCATTTAAGCCTTTAAGCAATTTAAAGGCTGCTTTGGTCAATGTATTACCTTTAGAGTCTTCAGAACCATTGGATAAAAGCCCTACTTTAGGCGAAGAAATACCTAGGATCTGCTGTGCATAGGCTTCACCCATTGCACCAAACTCATAAAGGTTTTGAGGGGTACAGTCCGTCACTGCCCCTACATCAAGGACCAAAGTTTTAGTATCCGTCACACTTGGCATCAATGTAGCAAGTGCCGGTTTAGAAATATGCGGTAAACGTCCTATACGTAATGTAGCAAGTGTCATCGTTGCACCACTGTGACCCGCTGACACTACAGCAGATGCTTCTTTCTCACGTACAAGTTCTACAGCTTTGTAAATAGAGGATTCTTTACGCTTGAGTGCATCAGTTGCCTGGTCGCTCATAGATATGACATCTGAAGCTTCAATAATTTCTACTTTGTCTGAATAATATGGGGGGAGTAAAGAGCGTATCTTTTCTGTATTGCCTACTAATATAGGAAGAAATTTTTTTGTTTCCAGTGCTTGAACTACACCTTCTATGATAGGCTCAGGACCGTAGTCCCCACCCATAGCATCAATCGCGATCTTAATCATCAAGATTACGCTTTAGTAGTTTTGTACTCACCAGTAGTCATATTCATGTGGTGAGGCATTCTCCATGTTCCATCTGCATCTTTAACTGGCATTGGTAATGTCAATTTGTAATGTGTTCTTCTTTTTGCTGCTCTTGTGTGACTCACACGTCTTTTAGGTACTGCCATTTTATGTCCTTTATTACAATTTTATTTAATATTCTACTTCAAAATCTTCATCACCATTGTCACACTTGTCACAATAGTTATAAGCATTTTTAAATGTATTTATTTCGCTCTGTAGTATGTACGAAATATCTATTTCGCCATCTAAAAACTCAATTATATCTAAATCTTCTTTATCTTCAGATACTAAATCGCTCAGTTTAAGTTGTAGTTTCTGATCCAAATCATAGTTAAATGTGTCTCCACATCTATCACAGTCTAATTCAATACTACCGCTCATGTGCGCATCTAAAGTTACTTGATGATAACCACTCTTCTTTAAGGTTCCTTCCAGTTTAACACCCTCTAAACTCAGTTCAATGGGTTTAGAGGTAGAACCTATTTTGTCAAAAACTATTTTCATAGTTTTTTACTTAGTAAATTTCTCTCTGTGCAAAAAAGAAGTTAATTTCAATGTTCGCATTTTCAATAGAGTCAGATCCATGTACTGCATTTGCATCGATACTGTCAGCAAAATCTGCTCTGATCGTACCAGGCTCAGCTTCTGCAGGATTCGTAGCACCCATAAGATCTCTGTTCTTAGCCATTGCATTTTCACCTTCAAGTACTGTTACAACAACAGGTCCTGAGATCATAAAGTCTACAAGGTCTTTAAAGAAAGGTCTTTCAGCATGGATAGCATAAAATGCTTCTGCATCTACACGAGAAAGTCTTGTTTTCTTTGTTGCTGCTATTCTAAGTCCTGCTGCTTCAAATCTTGCAAGAATTTGTCCTACAACGTTTTTAGCTACTGCATCTGGTTTGATGATTGATAATGTTTGTTCCATACTTATATTCCTAAGCGATTATTTTACTTCATTGAGAAGTATTCGGGCGGAATTCTACCTAAAAAAGTATTAAAATAAGTTTAAGTTTTGAAGGGCTTAAAGAAGGGTATAAATGGAGACTACCGAGAGGGAGTCTCCGTAAAGGACTAAAAATTAGTCTTCTACAACATTTTTATGAGCTGCTCTATCTTCTAATGAGATATCATCTCTCATTGGCATTTCAGCATCTGGATCATCCATAACGTAGTTTAGACCATCAATATAGTTTGCACCATTGAAGTAATCTTTGTGATCAGCTGTAAATGGCATATCCCAAGTAATACAACCCTCAGTTGGACATGCCTCAGCACATGCTGGAGAGTCAAAGTGATCTACACACTCAACACATTTGTCAGGATATACATAGTAGTATTCCTCACCCGTTGGATTATCATCCTCATCTACAATTGCTTCTACTGGACATTCGTCAATACAAGCTGCACAGTTTATACAAGTATCACCAATAATTACTGCCATTTTTATTCCTTTATATTAATATAGAAAAACTATAGCTAAAGATGTTTAAAAAATACTTTAAACTCTTTAGATAATTTGTTAAAGTGTAAAAAAAAGTTCAATTCATTACACTATGCTAAAAACTAGATATCTAAATATCTTTTTATATCCTCTATCCTATCTGTCTTTTCCCAACTAAAGCCCTCTTCTTCTCTTCCAAAGTGACCATATGATGCTGTTTTTCTGTATATAGGTTTAAGTAGATCAAGTGCATCTATAATACCTTTAGGTGTAAGGTCAAAAAGAGACTCTACACAGGCTGTGATCTTCGCTTCATCAACTGCTGCTGTACCATGAGTATCTACATAAATAGAAACAGGTTTAGCCACACCGATCGCATAGGCAATTTGCAGTGTCGCTTTATCACACACACCTGCTGCCACAAGGTTTTTCGCTACATATCTTGCAGCGTATGCAGCAGAACGATCTACTTTTGTAGGATCTTTACCAGAGAAAGCTCCTCCACCATGAGGGCAAGAACCACCATAGGTATCTACGATGATCTTTCTACCTGTAAGTCCGGCATCTCCTTGAGGACCGCCGATTACAAAACGTCCCGTAGGGTTAATGTGATACGTAATATCATCAGACATCAACTCACTTGGTATCACTGCTTTAATAACCTCTTCAAGTACCGCTTTTTGTACCTGTTCCAATGTTACTTCGGGATGATGCTGTGTAGAGACTACGATAGTATCTATAGCAACCGGTTTACCATCAACATATTTAACTGAAACCTGTGCTTTTCCATCTGGTCGTAAAAATGGGACAGTTCCATTTTTACGTACTTCTGCAAGTTTTGCTGTGATCTTATGTGCGAGGGAAATAGGCAAAGGCATAAGCTCTTTGGTCTCATTACAAGCATACCCGAACATAAGTCCCTGATCACCTGCACCGATCTCACCACAAGATTTATCAACACCTTGATTGATATCCGGGCTTTGTTCACCTATACCATTGAGTACACCTGCAGATCTATAGTCAAAACCATAACTTGCATCTGTATATCCTATCTCTCTTACAACTTCTCTTGCAATCTCTTGCATCGGTGCATACGATGTTGTTTTTAGTTCTCCTGCAATAACACAAAAACCATTACTCAATAACGTCTCACAAGCCACTCTTGCCTGTGGATCTTTTTCGATGATATAGTCGAGTATAGCATCTGAGATCTGATCAGCCATTTTATCTGGATGACCCTCGGTTACCGATTCACTTGTAAAAATGTATTCGTTAGCCATTTTTTTCCTTTAATTTATTTCTCTTACTTCTGCTCTAAAGAGCGATACCGATAAATGATTTTCGGTGAAGTTCCGCCATTTGGCTCAGAGAATGTTGAAATGTTTGTTCACTGTCACTGAACTTAAAAAAAATATTCAAAATATCTTTTTTAAATCCAATTTCATACTGTAGGGAAAACACAGGGGTCTGTCCCTACAGTATTCGTTTTGCCAATTGCTCCGGCAGAATTCCCAATGACTCTTCCACCAACTTCGTATTTCCATGTGTTATAAACGTATCATCATACTCAAATGAAGTTAATGAAACATCATCAATACGATTTTCACTTAATAACTCCAGTAGAGCAGATCCAACTCCACCCATTTTCGCAGAATCAGAAAAAACAAACCATTTTTTGTATTTTGCACTTAAAGCCACAAGCATCTCTTCATCCAATGGCTTTACAAAACGCAAATCTAACACTGCAGGGTTTGCTTCTACAAGTTCAGCCACTTCTTCAGCACGTCCGACACCATTACCATATCCGATAAAAAGTATCTCTTCACCCTCTTTCAGTAACACAGACTTTCCTAACTCATAAGCTGGGCTTTCTCTGTCTTCAGCCAAAAATGCCCCTCTTGGGTATCTAAAAGCACAAGGATGGTCATACTCTTTGGCAAATCTCATACAGAGTTTCATCGTTGTATCATTGTAAGGTGCAAGCAGTGTCATATTTGGTATACCTCTTAAGTAAGAGATATCAAAAGTACCCTGATGTGTCTCTCCATCTTCTCCTACAATACCTGCTCTATCCAATGCAAAAGCGACACCTAGATCCATAAGCGCTATATCGTGGATGACTTGATCGAACCCACGCTGTAAGAATGTTGAGTAGATCGTACAAAATGGTTTAAACCCTTCTTTTGCCAATGGACCCATAGAGGTCACAGCATGTTGCTCTGCTATGGCAACGTCCCAAAAACGCTCAGGGTACTTTTCAATAGCAGCACTTAAGCCCGTACCACTTGGCATAGCAGCTGTCACACCCACCACTTTTTCATCTTCATCTGCAAGTTCTACCAAAGTATCAGAAAAAATAGCTGTTGCTGCCTTGGCACCAGCCTTTTTAGGTGCTTCACCTGTTTTAAGATCAAAAGCACTTACCCCATGCCAATGCTCTTTGGTACCCTCAGCTATCTCATAGCCTTTCCCTTTAGTAGTTTGTGCATGAACGAGCACTGGTTTACCTAGCGCTTTAGCTACTTTCATCGTCTCTATAAGGGACTCAATATCATGTCCATCTACAGGACCTATGTACTCAATACCCATCTCTTCAAACAAGATACCCGGCGTGATGAGCTTGAAAGATTCTTCAAATCTTTTTGCCATATAGCTTGCACTTTCTGGTAAATGATCAAGAACTTTTTCTACTTTACCTTTAAACTTCTGATAAAATGAACCGGCCATTGTTTGAGAAAGCAGCTTAGAGATGGCCCCTATAGGTTTAGCGATACTCATTTCATTGTCATTCAAAATGATCACTACAGGGTATTTTCTATCACCCAATTCATTGAGTGCCTCATACACCATTCCAGCACTCATACTTCCATCGCCGATGAATGCAACAGGTATTCTATCTTCGCCTTTAAGTGCTATAGCTTTGGCTGCACCTACTGCCAGTGAGATAGATGTCGAACTGTGTCCCGCCACATAGTAATCATATTTTGACTCTTTGGGTTTCGTATATCCGCAGATACCTCCAAACTGACGCAGCGTATCAAACCTGTCCCATCGATCTGTCAAAAGTTTATGTGCATAAGCCTGATGACTTACATCAAATATAAAAGGATCTTTCTCTACATCAAAAACCTTATGCATAGCTACGATAAGATCTGTTGCACCCATAGTAGAACTCAAGTGCCCACCATTTTTACTTACCGTCTCCAATATCTTTTGTCTGATATCTTCTGCTAAAGTATTGAGTTCTTCTATAGAGTGTGCTTTTATATCTGTCATCTTTTTATTTTCCTAGTAAATATGCACTAAGCAGTTTTTTTGTGAAAACTATCTGTGCATCATCATACGCTAAACCTAAATCATCAGCTAAATCTTTTAGCTCTTTTTTCGTAACTTTGTTCATCATACTGTGCTGAACTTTATATTGGGTAAAATCATCTAAACAAAAAGGCTTTACCTCTACTTCATTTGCTTTTACGATCTCAACTCTTTTCAAGCTGTCACTTCTAAAAAATGTTTAAAGAAAACATCATTTTGTTTTTCCGTACCTATGGTAATTCGAACCGCATTCATGCCATAAGAAGCCAGATTTCGGATGATTACACCACGTTTAAGCAGTGCATCGGATATCTCTGTAGAATCCATATTCTCATCAAACAGATAAGTGATAAAGTTGGTATAACTCTCTATGTAGTCAAACCCCTGCTCCTCTGCAAAGGTTTCATAACGTTTGATCTGCTCTTGATGCAAAGCGATAGAATCTGCTACAAAATCATCGTCTTTACACGCTTCAATAGCAGCAGCCAAGGAGAGTGTAGAAATATTAAACGGAGGACGCATTTTATACAGTTCGTGAATAAGCTCAGGTTGTGCTATACCATATCCTACACGCATACCACCTAATCCGTAAGCTTTTGAAAAAGTGCCAAGATAAATGACATTTTCAAACCCAAGCAGATCATTAGGCGTGATAGCATATTTTTCATCTTTCGCAGCAGCATACTCCATGTAAGCGCCATCTACTACTATAAGTGTCTCTTTATCTACTACATCAATCAATTTTAAAACATCTTCTCTACTTGTTGCATCACCTGTTGGATTGTTTGGTGTACAGAGGTAGATGATCCTTGGTTTATGCATACGGTAGGCTTCCATAAACTCATCATACTTATGTTCATAGCTTGCTGTACGGATAATTTTCGCACCCATCTGTTTGGCATATATCTCATACATCGCAAAAGTCACTGCAGACATAAGTACAGAAGAGTTTTCATCCAAAACGGCACGAGAGATAAATTCTAAAACCTGATCTGACCCCGCACCAATGATAATATTCTCATCTCTTACACCATATTTTTGTGCAAGTCCATTTTTTAATTCAAACATACTGTCATCAGGATACAAGTGTGCCTTATTGGCATTTGCCACTATAGCTTTTGCTACTGCAGGACTTGTCCCTATAGGATTTTCATTTGAAGCCAACTTTACTACATCTTCAGAAGCGATACCATATTCACGTACTACAAGTTCTATAGGTTTTCCTGCTTCATAGATTTTAATATCATCTAATACTTTGTTAAATCTCATTATGATTCTTCTCCATTGTTACTTACTACTGATTTTAAATATCATCTATCTCTTTAACATAAGAGCCTAATACTTTAATTTCATCTTTATGTTTCTCTAAAATAGGTTTGATATGTGCATCATCTTTATGTCCATGAAACTCTATAAAGAAAATGGACTTCCCCTCTACGATATGTGACTTTATTTTTGTCAAATTCACATGTGCCTCTTCAAAATCATTAAGAAAATTCACTAAAGAACCCGGTTCATTTGAAAGTCTTACAAGTAAAGAAGTTTTATCATTCCCAGAAGCCGCATTTTCAAAGTCAGAGATAATGAAAAACCGTGTTCTGTTATTGCTATCATCCTCAACATTATTAAAACGTATAGGCAGGTTATTTAACTTTGCTGCTACTGCTGGACAAAGTGCTGCTGCAGTTTCATCCTTTAGGGCAAGTTTTGCAGCTTTTACTGTAGATTCCACTGGAATATGTTCAATTTCATCTAATCCTAGATCCTGTAAAAACTTACGACACTGTCCAAAAGCGATATCTTTAGAATAAATTTTTGTAATCTTTTTGATATCATCACTGACTGTAGCAAATGCCAAATGCACATCTATACAAACTTCTGCAATAATTTTAAGATCGTACTCATCCAGACAATTAATGGTGTCCGATACAATACCGTTAGAAGAGTTTTCTATAGGAATCACACCAAATTTAGCTGTCCCTTTTTTTACTTCACGAAAAATACCAGGTATAGAACTGATAGGCAAGTATGCACTCATTGCACCAAACTTACTCTCGGCTGCTTGGTGCGTGAAGCTTGCTTCAGGTCCCAAATACGCTACACCTTCAGGAAGCTCAAGATTTCTGGCTACGGCAAACATCTCCAGAAAGAGTGCATCTATTGCAGCATCCGTAAGTTTGCCCTTATTTTGACTTTTCAAACGATTTAGAATAGATTGTTCACGTTCAGGACGGTAAATAGGTGCACCTGTCGTATTTTTAACCTCACCTACCTGATGTACCAATTCCATACGTTCATTGTAAAGTTTTAACAATGCATCATCGATATTGTCTATCTTGTCTCTTAGCTCATCTAAAGTCATATTCTAACCCTGCCTTTTTTGCTTTACTTTTCTAAATACTCAAGCTCTAAGCGTACCTGATCTTCATACGTTTCACGTTTTCGGATGAGTCTGTCTTTTCCGCCTTCTAATGCTACTTCTGCAGCTTTTGCACGCGTATTGTAGTTACTTGCCATAGTAAATCCATATGCACCTGCAGAGTGGATAACAATGAGATCATTATGCTCAAGAGGAGGAAGAGGTACATCTTTACCAAAGAAATCACCACTTTCACACACTGGACCTACCACATCAGCTGATGTTTTTTCACCCTCTTTGAGTACAGCTTCTATCTTATGATACGCATTATACAGGCTTGGACGGATAAGGTCATTCATCGCTCCATCTACAATAACAAAACGTTTCCCGTCATTGACTTTTTCATACAGTACTTTAGTGAAGAATGCCCCTGCATTGGCTACCATGTAACGACCCGGTTCACAAAGCAGTGTCACATCAAGCCCTTTGGTTGCATCAAATATAGCCTGTGTATATGCCTCAGCCGCGATAGTTACTTCATCATCATACACCACACCTATACCACCACCGACATCAAAGAACTTAATGTCGATCTTAATCGCTTTAAGTGAACGTACCAAATCCGCTACAATACCACATGCCTCACGTATAGGTTCTATCTTTGTGAGCTGAGAACCAATGTGAAAATGTATCCCTACTGGATTAAGGAACTCTGATTTATTTGCATAAATATACATACGTTTTGCCATATCGATCTCTACACCAAACTTATTTTCATGTAATCCTGTTGAAATATATGGATGTGTTTGAGGATCGATATTTGGATTGACACGTATAGAGATACGTGCTTCTTTGCCCAACTCTTTAGCCACCATCTCCACACGTTTCATCTCAGCTTCACTCTCTAAGTTAAGAAGTAAAATATCTTGTTCCAGTGCCTCACGGATCTCATCATCACGCTTTCCAACACCAGAAAAAATGATCTTATATTTATCTACACCTGCAGTAAGTGCACGTTTTACTTCACCTATACTCACACAGTCAGCACCTGCACCAAGCTTAGCCAAGTGTGCGATAACAGAGAGGTTTGAGTTTGCTTTTACTGCGTAATTGATCATAGATTTTTTACCTGAAAAAGCATCTTTTAGCGTGGTATATCTATTTTCAATATAATCAAAATCATAAATATACAAAGGCGTACCATATTTATCTGCCAATGTTTTATAATCAATATCCATTTATATTATCCTATTTTGCTCAACACTAGTGAGTCTATTTTAAGGTGATTTTATCTAAAAGTTGATTAAAAGGTACATTTGAGTGCTACAGGGGTGTCAAGTAAGGCTTCTTTCATCTGTAAAATAGATGTAAATGGCATAAGCCCATAAAAGAACTATAGGTAATATAGCTGTCAATTCAGGAAGTAAAATACCGTTTGCTGCCATCTGACTCAAACCAAACAATATGCCCCAAATTACAAATGTTGCAGCCAAAGAAAGTGCTATCACGGTACCCATATTCATCATTCTTGCATGAAAAGGGAGTTTGAAAAATAAAATAAGTAATAAAGCTATAGAGAAGAGTGGTACTACTATCTTATCATACAATGATGATCTGATCTTATTTGAACTTATATTTTGTTTATTTAGTAAGTTCCATGTCGTATAGGCATCTATAATATTTAATGCTTTACCCTCATAAAGTGATTCTATGATCTTAGGTTTATAGCCTTCTAATGTTTCTATACGCTCTTTATGTTCTACTGTGTATCTTTTTAATTCATTTTTTTCATAGATGTGTGTTTTGAGTGTAGCATCATGTGCGGTCCATATTTCACCATCAAATGTTGCTATAGGAGCATTTATCGTATAACGTACCTGATAGCCTTCTACTTTAAAAATCGTAATATCTTCTATCTTTTTTTCTATAGGATCAAGCTTTGTAATATAGACAAATGTATCATTATATTTGAAAAAAAGGTCATTCACATTATAAGCACCCAATTTATTTTCAAGAAGGAACTCTGCTTTATCTTTTGCATAAGAAAACTGTGTAGTATGTAAGATTAAAAAAATCAGATATGTTAGAGATCCTACTGTGAACAATGGTATAAAAAGTCTTTTTTTATCGTATCCAAATGTATGGAATGCTCCCATCGTATTATTTTTAATCAGTGAGAGTTTCGTCATAATAAGTGCAAAAACAATAGCCAAAGGGTAGAGCAACCCCAATGCCTCTTGCCACATGTAGAAAATATAGAGTATTTTATAATTTGAAGAAAGTTCCAGTTTCTGTACATGTTGAAAATAATCAATCGCAGCAAAAGAAAAAGAGAGACCAAACAATATAGAGAGTAGATTTTTAATATACAGTTTAGCCAAATATCTGAAGTGCAATGAAGGATTAAACAAACTCATAGCGTTAAACCTTCTATGGATTTCAGACTGTACTTTGACTTCACTTCAATCAGTTCTTCTGTAACCAATACTTTACATGCTTCTGTCACATGTGCTATCAGTCGATCCAGCATAGTAGCTTCCTCTTGGGAAAAGTCATGCAAGACATAGTCTGCTACCTGTGACTTATGCTCTGGTTTACCCACACCTACCCTTACACGTAAATACTCTTTTGTTATGTGTGTATCGAGAGATTTTAGTCCATTGTGCCCGCCATGGCCCCCACCTCTTTTAAAACGTACCGCACCAAAAGGCAGATCAATATCATCATGAATCACAATAATATCTTCAAGTTCTACTTTGAAAAAATGTTTTACAGGCTGTACAGATGTTCCTGAAAGATTCATAAATGTGGTAGGTTTTAAAAAAAGTGAATTGGCAGCGCGATAAAGCTTGCCGTGAAAAGAAGTTTTGGAAATATCTCTAGCGTTAAAATCATTGACAAGCTTGTCAATGACTTTAAAACCGATATTGTGTCGTGTATTTTCGTATTGTGATCCTGGATTACCTAGACCTACGAAAAGTATCACGACTGTGCTTTCATACTATATTATTTAGCTTTGATTACACCACAGATAGCAACATCTGGTCTGTCCATCATTTTACAGTTTGCTGGTACTTCAACATCTCTAACAAGGATAGAGTCATCTCTGTTCAATGGTTCAACATTAAGATCAAATTTAGCTGGCATATCTTCGATAGCGCCTCTTACTTTTAATCTCTTTTTAGACATAACAAGTACACCTTTGTTTTTAAGACCAACTGGTGTTCCGTGAGTGATTACTGGTACAAGGAAGTTTGTTACTTGACCTGGTACTGCTACTCTTAGATCTACGTGAGTTACATCACCGTTTACCGGGTGTAGTTGATACTCTTGAATAAATACATTGATCTCTTTATCGCCAACTTTAACTGGGAATGCAAGTGCCTCTTTTTTTCTTACAGTTCTTGCGAATTCACCACGTTTAAATGCAGCGTTGATATTTTCAACACCATTTGCATAAATGTTTGCGATTAGATAACCATCTCTTTTAAGCTGCTTTGCATTACGCTTACCGATACTCTCTCTAACGATA
>NZ_JBFENQ010000008.1:0-27144 GCF_041551015.1 Sulfurovum sp.
GCAGACTTGCATTTGGGGCATACTGTACTTCTTCAAAAGCTTAGAGCATTTCAAAATCATGGAGGAAGAGTACAGCTTCTCATCGGTGATTTTACTGCAACGATAGGTGATCCTACCGGTAAGAGTGAAACAAGAAAAGTACTTGATAACGATACTATTATGGCCAATGCAAAAACGTATCAAGAACAGGTTTTTAATATTCTTGATGAAAGTAAGACAGAAGTAGTATTTAATTCTACTTGGCTTAATCAACTGGGTGCTGCCGGGATGGTTGCATTGACAACAACTTTTAGTGTAGCACGTATGCTTGAGCGTGATGATTTTACAAAACGTTTTAAAAGTGAACAAAGTATTTCTATCTCAGAATTTTTATATCCACTGCTTCAGGGATATGATTCTGTCGAACTCAAAAGTGATATTGAGATCGGTGGAACAGATCAGAAATTTAATCTTTTGATGGGTAGACACCTTCAGCGTGTATACAATGTAGGAAAAGAACAAGCGGTTTTAATGATGCCAATCTTAGAAGGTCTTGACGGTGTACAGAAGATGAGCAAGTCTTTGAACAACTATATTGGTATCACTGAAGAACCTAACGATATTTATGCTAAAACACTTTCAGTCTCAGATGAATTGATGTGGCGTTATTATGAGCTATTGAGTGAGAAATCACTTGAAGCGATAGCTACGATGAAAGAGGATGTCCAAAAAGGTGCACTTCACCCTAAAATAGTGAAGGAAAATCTGGCACTTGAACTGGTTACAAGGTTTTATAATGAAGAGTTAGCTACACTAGCCAAAGGAGAGTTTGATAATGTTTTTAAATCAAACCAACTCCCAACAGATATGAATGAAGTAGAAGTAGAAGAGGGTATCTGGATATGCAAGGCATTAGTAGATGCAGGTATTGAACCTTCTACCTCTCAAGCGAGAAGAGATATTAAACAAAATGCAGTAAGCATTGATCAGGAAAAAATCTCTGATGATAAGTTAAATCTTACAGCAGGAGAGTATATCTTGCAAGTAGGAAAAAGAAAATTTGCAAAAGTGAAGGTGAAGTAGTGGCATTTAAATCTTTTAAAATTGGAAAATATACCATTGAAAAACCTATTGTGCAAGGTGGTATGGGAGTTGGTATATCTTGGGATCAGTTAGCCGGTAATGTTTCAAAAGAGGGTGGCCTCGGTGTTATCTCTGCTGTGGGAACAGGTGTTTATAAAAACAGAAAATACCTTCATGATAAAGAGATGGTAGGTAAAGAGCACAGACCACTTGATGCGATCAACTTTTACTCTTATACTGCACTTAAAAAAATATTTGAAAATGCAAGAAAAATTTGTGGGGATAAACCTTTAGCTGCGAATGTACTTTATGCACAAAGTGAATACAACCGTGTAGTAGAAGATGCATGTAAGGCTGGAGCCAATATCATCATTACAGGAGCTGGATTACCACTTACGATGCCTGAAGCAACTAAAGATTATCCTGATGTAGCTTTGGTACCTATTGTATCTACTGCAAAAGCATTACGTATTTTATGTCGACGCTGGAAAAAGACACATGATAGACTTCCTGATGCTGTCATTGTTGAAGGACCGCTTAGCGGTGGACATCAGGGCTTTAAGTATGAAGAATGCTTTATGCCTGAAAATCAGTTAGAAGCAATCTTACCTCCAGTAGTTGAGGAAGCAAAAAATTGGGGTTCTATGCCAATCATCGCTGCTGGCGGTGTATGGGATCATGATGATATAGTAAGGATGATGGAACTAGGTGCAGACGCTGTACAAATGGGTACACGTTTCATCGGTACAGTTGAATGTGATGCAAGTCAGGTGATGAAAGATATTATTATTGAAGCAAAAGAAGATGATATCAAACTCTTTAAGTCACCGGTAGGTTATCCTGCACGTGGTGTAAAAACACAGCTTCATGAAGATATAGAAAAAGGTACCGCGCCAAAAGTCGCATGTATCTCAAACTGTGTCGCTCCATGTCATCGTGGTGAAGAAGCGAAGATAGTGGGCTACTGTATAGCTGATAGACTTACGGATGCATATGATGGCATTAAAGAGAGTGGACTTTTCTTTACGGGGGCTAACGGTTATCGTCTTAAAGAGATCATCACAGTGAAAGAACTTATGAACAAACTAATGAATGGTGAAGATAAATAAAATCATGCCGAAATTTAGTAGGTTTTTTCTTGTAGTACTATTTCTGAATACACTGCTCTTTCCCGGAGTTATTAGTATGCAAAAAGCTATAGTACAAAAAGGTGAACTACGTCTCTCTTTTTCTAAATCACTAAACAAAAGTGATGTAAAGCACTTTACACTAAAAAATCCTCATCGAGAAATTTATGACTTTAAAAATACGCGTTTAGGGCATGACCGTGTACCGTTGGGTTTAGGTAATAATGTACGTCTGGCTCAATATAAGCCCAATATAGTACGGGTAGTGATAAGTGGCTATAAATCTTCTAAACCTACTGCCTATCAACCACTTTTTTCAAAGGATCAGTATCATATACCACTACCTAAGAATAGTAGTGTGTTGCCTGCGAAACGTTATAAAAAACCTAAAGTGGAATCTAAAAAAGTAATAAACAATTCACATAGATATGAACATGTAGTGATAGATGCAGGTCATGGTGGTCATGACAGTGGTGCCATAGGCGGAGGTAAAAAAGAGAAAGATCTTGTACTTCAGATAGCAAAGAGGTTGGAAAAACAACTAAAAAAACGTGGTCATCCTGTACATATGACACGTAAAAAAGATCGTTTTTTAAAACTGCCACAGCGTACTAAAATTGCAGATAAGAAAAAAGCTTCGGTATTTATCTCTATCCATGCGAATTCAGTCCCTAAAAGAAAACGTAATAAAATACAGGGTGTTGAAACATTTTTCTTGCAAAATACAAAAGATGCGAAGTCTCAACGTATTGCAGAAAGAGAAAACAGATCAGTACTCAAAGGTACAACTAAGCTGAGTCGCAGTGTGATTATAGATTCTGTACTTTCTGGACCAAAGATCGTTGAGTCAAATAAACTTGCTATAGATGTACAACGCAGGATCATAACAAATTTACGAACTAGATATAACGGTGTTAAAGATGGTGGAGTAAGACATGCACCTTTTTGGGTACTTGTAGGAGCCAGCAGACCTTCCATACTTGTAGAAGTAGGATACATCTCACATCCAACAGAGCGTAAAAGACTTTTCACACCACGTTATCAGGAACTTATCGCTAAGGGTATTGCTGAAGGTGTAGATATCTATTTAAATAATAGAAAAAAAGAAATTGATTTGTAAAAAATGATAGGCTTATTTAATTAGGATAACAAATGATAAAACTTATATTTGGACTCAGTGCACTATTTTTAATGCTAGGTTGTGGTGGTCCCAGTGTTGATAGATCAGATAGTCTTGTTGTCATAGATGCAGGGCATGGAGGGCATGATTGTGGAGCATTGTGTGACAGTAAAAAAGAAAAAGATCTAGTCCTTCAAATTACGAAAAAGCTTAAAAGAGAATTTAAAAATGAAGGTTACAAAGTTTATCTTACAAGAAACAGGGATAGATTTTTAACACTTGGACAACGTACGAGAATTGCAGATAAGAAAGATGCAAAGGTTTTTATCTCCATTCATGCCAATGCGATCAGTGATACAAGTCGTTTTGAAGTTGTGGAAGGTGTAGAGACTTACTTTTTACAAAAAACAAGAGATGAAAAGTCTCAACGTATCGCCGCGAGAGAAAATGCATCGGTGTTAAAAGGTACAGATAAACTAAGCCAAGATGTCATTATAGACGCTGTATTGAACGGACCTAAGATCATACAGTCTCATAAGCTAGCCATAGATGTACAAGATCAGATCATGAAGAATTTAAACAGCGACTATGATGATGTGAAAAACGGTGGTGTAAGACCCGCACCATTTTATGTACTTGTAGGCGCCAGCAGACCTTCTATACTTGTAGAAGTAGGTTACATTACAAATCCTAAAGAGCGTAAAAGACTCTTTACATCAAACTATCAAGAATTGATTGCTGAAGGTATTGTTGAAGGGGTAAATAGGTATTTGGATAATCGAAAAAGAGAAATTGGTTTTTAAGATTTTTTTTTAAAATAATGAATCCTCAGCGGAAACTGAGGATAGTGAGATTAAAAACTATTTGTAGTTTTTAATCGCTTTTTCCAAGATAGCTGTTGCAGCTGCCTTATCTTGAAATCCTGATACTTTTACCCATTTATTCGGCTCAAGCATTTTGTACGTTTCAAAGAAGTTCTTGATACGGTTAAGTGTATGCTCTGGAACATCACCTAAATCTTTGATATCTTTGTATGTTGGATCTATTTTTTCTGTAGGAACAGCGATAAGTTTTTCATCTCCACCACTTTCATCTTCTGTCATTAGTACGCCAACAAGTCTACATTTGATGTATGAACCTGCTTGAAGTGGATAGTCACAAAGTACAAGGATATCAGCCGGATCACCATCATCTGAGAGTGTATTTGCTACAAAACCATAGTTTGCAGGGTAATGCATAGCAGAGTAAAGTACTCTATCTACTTCAACAGCACCTGAATCTTTATCTATTTCATATTTGATTGCCGAGTTAAGTGGTACTTCTATAATTGCTTTTACTGCATCTGGGTTTTCGCCATGTCCGATTTTAGTAATATCCATTTGAATATCTCCATAGGTTAAATTTTGGAGATTTTAACATAAATATGATAAATAGTTTATCAAATCATGGTATTATCTAACTATTATAAAATCCATGATGCAGGATAGTATGTAAAAAATCATTTTGCACACTTTGTTATGACTTAGAAATAGTTTATCAATTGAATCCGGTATATTGTATGGAACTGTGATTAAAGATGGAGAGCATTATCAATTTTTTAAAAAATAAAACCATTGCAAGTATCCATTTTATCGGTATGGTTATGATGCTTATAGTCATCATAGTATTTTCAGCTATCGTTGCGTATCAAGAGTATCAAAATTTTGAAGTCGAAGCTGAGAGTATTCAATCTGAATTTATCCAAAAACAAAAAGATACGATTGTCTTTGATACCACGCGTGTACTTAATTTCATCAATGATGCATATGAATATAGAGATAAAGAGCAAGATGAAGAGGTATTAAAGAAGCAAATACTTCATGCTATAGAAGAACTGTACGGACGTCAAGATGGTACAGGGTATATTTTTGTTTATGATTTTAACGGTGTTGTACTTTCTGACCCTATTCAAAGACAGAATATAGGTAAAAATCTTTA
Organism: Sulfurovum sp.; assembly: GCF_041551015.1. GTDB lineage: Bacteria > Campylobacterota > Campylobacteria > Campylobacterales > Sulfurovaceae > Sulfurovum. Next base: position 5,287 of record NZ_JBFENQ010000008.1, read on the forward strand.
TGGTACCAAAGATACCAATGGTGTAATGGTGATCAAAGACCTTATAGATGTTTCCCTAAAAAAAGAGGGTGGATTTGTTGAGTATCAATGGTTAAAACCTACTACAGGTTCATTGAGTCCAAAGATCTCATATGCAAAATCATTTGAACCTTGGGGATGGATGGTTGGTACGGGTGTGTATTTGGATGAAGTCGAAAAAAATATTCAAAACCAAAGAGAAATACTTAAAAACAGACTCAATCAGTATTCGTTTAAAATGGTATTTTTGTTGGCTATCTTATTTGTAGTGGGTATTATAGGGATTGTCATAACCAATCATATACTAAAAAAAGAGATATCATCTTTTAGCCATTATTTTAAAGAAGCGTCATCTACTTATGCAAAGATAGATGAGGAAGATATACGTCTTTCTGAGTTTAAAAAAATGGTGCATTACATTAATGCGATGATCTCTGTGATCCATCAAAGAAAAGAAAAATTAAAAGAATTGAACTTGACACTTGAATCAAAGGTTGAACAAAAAACAAAAGATTTAAGTGAGCAGAATATCTTACTTGAGAAAGAAAAAGATTTTAATGCCTCTCTTGTAAAGGCGCAAGATAGTTTCATCAAACACTCTATCCATGAGATCAATACACCTTTAGCAGTGATCATGACCCATATTGATCTGTTTAAAATGAAAGAAGGGGAAAACAGGTATCTTACTAAAATAGAAGCAGCAAGTAAGATCATTTCTAACATCTATGAAGATTTGAGTTATATGGTGAAAAAAAACCGTGTGACCTATACAAAAAAACATTTGAACATGTCTGTTTTTCTTGAAGAGAGAGTGGACTTTTTTTATGAAATTGCATTGGGAAATCAACATAAGATCATCACAGAAATACAAAATGATATTGGGATCTATTTTAGTCCAGATGAACTACAAAGAATTGTAGACAACAATCTATCGAACGCTATCAAATATGCCAACCGAGGTACAGATGTAAAGGTAGTACTGAGAGAAGAAAAAGAAGAGATCGTTTTAGAGTTTGTAGGTTGTTCCCCTAAAATTGATGATACGGAACGTATTTTTAAGCCATTTGAACGTGAGAACGATGTTCGGGGTGGATTTGGATTGGGACTGGAAATAGTCTATACAATATGTCAAAAAGAAGATGTTAAAATTGAAGTACAATCTGACGATGAAATGACAGTGTTTTCTTATAGGTTTAAAAAGGGGGAGCAGGATGAAAGTATTATTACTTGAAGATGAGTTGATGCTTCAGAGTGCGATAAAAGAATATTTGTCAGACACTGGGTTTGAAGTGACAGCATTTGAAGATGGACAGGAAGCGTATGAGAATATAACTAATAACAATTATGATCTTTTTATCTTTGATATCAATACACCTAGTATGGATGGACTCTCTTTACTTGACAAATTACAAAAAGAAAAGATATATGTTCCTACTATCTTTATTTCTGCTATTACAGAAATAGAACAAATAAGTCAGGCATATGCATTGGGTTGCTATGACTATTTGAAAAAACCTTTTCATCTAAAAGAGTTAAGTCTGCACATTGAAAGATTGTTAAAAATGGCAGATATAAGGGCAAAAAGTTTTATAAAGATATCTAAAATGTACAGCTATGATGCAGAAAATAAATGTCTGTTGTTTGATGGAGAAGAACAGTTACTCACGCATAAACAATTACAGATCATGGATGTGCTCGCAAAAAATATAAACAAAGTGGTTGACTTTGAAATGCTCAGACACTATGCATGGGATGATAGTCCTGTAGATAATGCCATTATACGCGCAGAGATACATAGGGTTCGTCAAGTACTAAAAGAAGATCTCATCACAACACTTAAGGGTGTAGGATATACACTTTCTAAACAAATATAATCTTTTTGATGTATTTTTTGTTTCCATATTGTAACCAATATACACACATAATTTTTTTTTATATAACTTTTCTTTTCTTTTTTTAAATGCTATGGTAATGCTACGTTAATCCTTCATACTCCAAATGTAGAAAAATAATAGGAGACAAAATGAAAAGATATTTAGCATTATCTGTCATAGCATCAACACTGCTTTTAGCCGGAGGTGATGTAAAACCAGTTGAGCCTGTAGTAGAGGCTGTAGAAGAGGAGTCAGTAGGAACATTTTCTGGACAATTCAGAGCATTTTATGTTGATAGAACGATGGATAACAATCATCTTATAGGGAATCGTAATTCACTTGCTGTAGGTGGTTGGGTCGGTTATGATTCGGCTGAGTGGAACGGACTTAGTGCAGGTTTCAAAGCATATGGTGTAGAGGGGATAAGGCTACATGACATGGCAGCAACAAATGATCCTTCTTGGTATTCATATGATCCTTCTCTTTATGGAGACGGTGGTGAAAACTATGGTTTCTTTGGTGAGGCATACCTTAACTATAAAAGAGGTGATACAAACCTTAAAATTGGTCGTCAAAAATTGAATACACCACTTGCTGGTGCAGATGATGCAAGAATGCTTCCAAACCTTTTTGAAGCAGCAGTATTGAGTAACACAGATATTCAAGACACAACACTCGTCTTAGCACAGGTAACACAAATGACTGTAGGTACATTTGGTAATGTATACTCACCAGGGGCACTTTCAATACAAAGTGGTTATGGTCTTGGATTTAAAGAAGCAACAAGTGGTGATTTTGCCGAAATGGGTGTTGTAGCTTTAGGAACAGGCACAGATACTAGCGGTGTAACTACTGGAGCTGTTATCTATAAAGGTATTGAGAATCTTACTTTACAAGCATGGGATTACTATGCATGGGATATTTTAAATGCAATTTATCTTCAAGCTGATTATGGTTGGAATTGTTTAGTTAATGAAAATGTAAAAATGAAAGCTTCTGCACAATATATCAATCAAAGTGATGTAGGTGATGCATTGGCAGGTGATGTCAAGGGTAACTATTGGGCTATAAAATTAGGTGCTAGTTCTGGAGCATTAAGCGGATATGTAGCATATTCACAAACAGCTGATGATGATAGTACTTTAGGTCACGGTATTATCACACCATGGGGTGGAATGCCAGCATTTACACAGGGTATGGTAACAAGACACCAGTTCTTCAATGATACAGATACTTGGAAAGTAGCAGGAACATACAAAATGGATGAACTTGTTGGGGCTGATGTAAAAGCAACTGTATATTATGCTTCATTTGATGTAGGAAATGCATCATATGCTGCGAATACTACAACTGATGAAGCTGGTTTTGACATTCAATACCAAGCAACTGAAAATTTAAACTTAAGACTAAGAGCAAATTATCCAACAGAATTTACTGGTCCTGATGGATATGGATGGGACGAGTATAGAGTTATTGCAAACTATAACTTTTAATAAAGTTTAAATATTATGGTATGTTAAGAAACATACCATATCATAATGAAAAGGAGAAAAAAATGACTCAAGAACAAGTACAACAGATTAAAAACAATTCTAATTACCAAAAACTTGTAGGTACAAGAAGTAAGTTTGCCTGGACATTAACCATTATTATGTTAGTGATCTATTATGCATTTATTTTATTTATTGCATTCAGTCCAGAAACATTGGGAACTAAAATTAGCCCGGATGGCATGGCTACATGGGGTATACCTGTAGGTATCGCTATTATTGTTTTTGCATTTGTCCTGACAGGTATTTATGTAAGAAGAGCCAATGGAGAGTTTGATGGACTCTTAAATGATTTAAAAAATGATATAGAAAAGGAGATGAATTAATGTTAGGTAAAATTTTATCTCTATTTATGGTTACTTCTATTACAGTTGCATTTGCAGCAGGAGCTGATTTGGGTGCGGGTACAAAAGCAGATGAAATAAATATTCCTGCTATTGTAATGTTCTTTATTTTTGTTGCTGCAACACTAGGTATTACTTACTGGGCTTCAAAAAGAACAAAATCAGCTAGTGATTTCTATACTGCAGGTGGTGGGATCACAGGTACACAAAACGGTACAGCGATTGCTGGAGACTACATGTCAGCAGCGTCTTTTCTTGGTATTACCGGTATGGTTTACCTTAAAGGGTATGATGGTCTTATCTTTTCTATCGGTTTCCTGGTAGGTTGGCCGATCATTTTATTTATGATTTCTGAACAACTTAGAAACTTGGGTAAATATACGTTTGCAGATGTTACTGCCTATAGGTTAAAGCAAAAACCTGTAAGAATTTTGGCTGCATTGGGTTCAATTTCAGTTGTTATTCTTTACCTTATTGCTCAAATGGTTGGTGCAGGTAAATTGATCGAAATTCTATTTGGTTTAGATTATGAGTTTGCCGTTGTACTTGTTGGTATGTTGATGATCATGTATGTTGCGTTTGGTGGTATGCTTGCTACGACTTGGGTTCAGATCATTAAAGCGGTATTATTGCTTGCGGGTACGACTTTCATGTCCCTTATGGTAATGGCAAAATTTGGATTCAGTTTTGATGCACTCTTCACGCAAGCAACGGAGATCCATTCTAAAGGTGTAGAGATCATGAGCCCTGGCGGTCTTGTTTCTGATCCAGTTTCAGCGATCTCTCTTGGTATTGCATTGATGTTCGGTACAGCGGGTCTTCCTCACATACTTATGAGATTCTTTACCGTTGCAGATGCAAAAGAGGCTAGAAAGTCTGTATTTGTTGCAACAGGTATGATCGGGTATTTCTATGTACTTACATTTATCATGGGATTCGGTGCGATCGTTCTTGTGCTTGGAGATCCAGCGGCTACGTATTTGGCAGCTGATGGTGTAACACTTAAGGGTATGAACAACATGGCAGCGGTATGGCTGGCACATGCAGTGGGTGGAGACTATTTCCTTGGATTTATTTCAGCTGTTGCATTCGCTACTATTCTTGCAGTTGTTTCTGGTCTTACACTTGCGGGTGCATCTGCAATCTCTCATGACCTTTATGCCAATGCATTTGCAAAAGGTAAAGTAGATGAAAAAAAAGAGATGAATGTTTCTAAAATGGCTACAATTGCTATTGGTATTGCGGCTATTTTCTTTGGTATTGCATTTGAAAAGCAAAACATTGCATTTGTTGTGGCACTTGCATTTACCATTGCGGCATCGGCTAACTTTCCTGTACTCTTTATGTCAATTTTTTGGAAGAAGCTTACAACAAGAGGTGCGGTGATTGGTGGTTATATCGGATTGATCTCTGCACTTGTACTGGTAATTCTTGGTCCTGTAGTATGGACTCAGATCCTAGGGAATGCAGAAGCAATCGTTCCATATAAGTTTCCAGCAGTATTTTCTGTACCAATGGCATTCATAGCAATATGGTTCTTCTCAATCACTGACAGCAGTGAAGATGCGAAGAGATGTGAAGAAGAGTTTGATGCACAAGACATTAGATGTCAGACGGGTATCGGTTCTAATGGAGCAGTAGCTCACTAATTAAAAATTTTCCAAGGCCTTTGGCCTTGGCTTATAGGAAAGTCAGTGATAACATTATTAGAAAACTTAAAATCATATCCTCCTTTTACGATCTTGGATAAAAATGAGTCTGCACGTATTGAAAATCATGCACAAATTGCATATTATCCCAACGATACACTGCTTATCAATAAAGATGACATCTCCCCAAATCTTTTTGTTGTTATTAAAGGTACGGTAGAAGTACTTGATGAGAATGAAGAACAAATTGATGTCTATCAGACCCATGATATTTTTGGCGGTATCGAGATCCTTGAAGATCAACCTTCTGCATACCGTTACATTGTTACAGAAGAATTGATATGTTTTGAGATTCCTAAAGTATTATTCTTAGATATTTGTGAAAATAATAAGGAGTTTAAGCATTATTTTTTTTCAAGTATTGTAGAACGTATTGATATGCTTAAAGAGAAGAAAGAATATGCTTCTATGAGTGACCTGATGATAGCTAGATTGGATGAATCCATTTTACATAAAGCTTGTGTTGTGGACTCATATATGCCGATTGTTGAAGCACTAAAGTATATGAATGAAGAGAGTGCAAGCTCTCTATTAGTGCAGAATGAACAAGGATACGGTATCGTGACGGATGCGGATTTCAGATATTACATTTTACAAAAAGAAGAACAAGATTTAGAAACGATCTCTCAGATACAAACCTATCCAGCGATTTCCACTAAGAATAGTGAACTTCTTTTTAATGTGTTGCTTTTGATGACAGAGCACAGCATTAAACATCTTCCTGTGTTAAATGAACAAAATAGTGTTGTGGGTATACTTGAACTTGTTGACCTGTTAAGTTTCTTTTCTAATCAGTCTCACCTTATTACCGTACAAATGGAAAAAGCGAAAGATGTTAAGAGTGTCATTGACGCAGCCAAGCGTTTAGATGTGATGATAGGTGCATTACATGCAAAAGGGGTTAAAAGCAGGTATATAGCCAAGCTGGTATCTGAGATCAACAAAAAAATGTATGCGAAGCTCTTTGAAATGATCATTCCCCATTCATGGCATGATAAATGTACACTTGTATTGCTTGGCAGTGAAGGACGTGCTTCACAGATTCTCAGAACAGACCAGGATAATGCACTTGTATTTGAGCAAGGTTTTATGCCTGAGGATGCATCATATGTAGCACAGAAATTTATTGATGTACTTGATGAGATAGGTTTCCCGCGATGCGAGGGCAACATTATGATCATCAACCCTAAGTGGTGTAAACCCATTGATTTGTATAAAGAAGATATTTATCGTTGGATTGAAGAGCCAAGTTATGATAATTTTATGGACATGGCTATCTTCTTTGATTCTACACCTGTAGCTGGAAAACTATTACTACATACTGAATTGATTGACTACCTCTTTAACAAAGTGGAACAAACTCCTTCGATACTGATGCATTTTGCACGTGCGATCGAAACGTTTGAGTCATCGTTGGGATTCTTTTCACAGTTCGTACATGATAAGGGACACAAGCATGAAATAGACATTAAGAAGGGGGCATTATTTGCCTTGATACATGGTGTACGTTCATTGGCCTTGGAACATAAGATCAGAGCGACCAATACAACTTTACGTATAAAAGAGCTGAACAATATAGGTTTTTTAAGTAAAGAAGATGCAACAGATATGATGGAAGCACTTGAAATTCTCAACACTCTTAGATTGCATTCACAGCTTGAGAAGTTGGCAAAAGGTGAGAAGCTTAATAATTATATTTCCGTGAAAAATATAGGAAAACTTGAACGAGACCTTCTCAAAGATGCCATTAAAACGGTTAATAAATTCAAAAAGATGGTGAGTTATCACTTTCATCTTTCTATGGTAGGGTAAATGTTCAGATTATTAAAAAAGAAGTGGAACTTTAAACATCTGAAGGATGAACGTTTTGCATTTTTATTTGATGAATCTGAAGAGGATGAGATAGTCATTTTTGACTGTGAGACAACAGGTCTCAATCCAGCTAGTGATGATATTGTCTCTATTGGGGCAGTAAAGATCAAAGGCAATAAGATTTTAACAGATGAGGCGATACATATTTATGTCGATCAAGAGAAAGAGATCGATCATAAGAGTATTACGATACACCAGATCAGAAACTGTGATCTTCATGGAGCCATTCCAATTGAAGAAGCTATGGAAAGATTTCTTTATTATATTGGAAATAGGACCTTAGCAGGTTATTTTCTGGAATTTGATGTGGCCATGGTAAATAAATATATCAAACCGATGTATGGTATTACTTTGCCCAATAGACAAGAAGAGGTATCAGCGATTTATTATGATAAAAAGATCCCAACCATACCTCAGGGAAATATAGATTTGCGGTTCGATACGATCTTGGAAGATTTGGATTTACCAAAACTTCAAGCCCATGATGCATTAAATGATGCCATTATGACGGCATTGATCTATCTTAAATTAAAAAATACAACGAGACTAAAATAAATTATTTTATAGGAGAAAGAATGTTACAAGAACTCTATCAACCAAATCCAGATTTTGCAAAAGATGCAAGAATAAAAAGTATGGACGAATACAATGCTCTAGTCAAAAAAGCAACGGATGATTATGAAGGTTTCTGGAAAGATTTTGCAGATGAAAAGATCGATTGGTTCGAACCTTACAATACGGTGCTTGATGAGTCGAATGCACCATTTGTGAAGTGGTTTGATGGCGGTAAGCTAAACGTTGCACATCAGTGTATAGACCGACATTTAGAAACACAGAAAAATAAAGCTGCGATTATCTTTGAAGGTGACAGAGGTGATAAACAGGTTATTACGTATCTTGACCTTTATTATAATGTAAATAAATTTGCTAATCTTCTTAAAGAAGATTTTGGGGTACAAAAAGGTGACAGAGTCGTTATCTATATGCCTATGATTCCTGAAGCAGCGTATGCAATGCTTGCCTGTGCACGTATCGGTGCGATCCATTCCATCGTATTTGGTGGTTTCTCTTCTGAAGCACTTCGTGACAGGATTGAAGATGCTGAAGCAAAAGTAGTCATTACTGCAGACGGTGCTTACAGAAAAACAAAACCATATATGCTAAAGCCTGTGGTAGATGCAGCACTTACAGGTGAAACGCCGGTTAAAAAAGTGCTGGTTGTCGAGCGAAATCATGAAGATGTTACTTGGGTGGCAGGACGTGATTACTCGTATAATGAACTTATTCAAGATAAATCCGGAAAATGTGATGCTGAACCTATGGAGAGTGAAGATCCTCTCTTCTTGCTTTATACCTCAGGCAGTACAGGTAAACCTAAAGGTGTTCAGCATAACACAGCAGGATACATTCTTTGGGCGCAAATGACGATGGAATGGGTATTTGATGTAAAAGCCAATGATACGTATTGGTGTACGGCTGATGTTGGTTGGATCACAGGACATACGTATATCGTATATGGACCACTTGCGATGGGTGCAACAACAGTCATGTTTGAAGGTGTGATCACATTCCCAGATGCAGGTCGACCATGGAAAATGGTAGAAGAACATAAGATCAACCAATTTTACACAGCGCCTACAGCAATCCGTGTATTGCATAAAACAGGTGAAAATGAACCGGCTAAATATGACATTTCATCACTTAAAGTGCTTGGAACAGTAGGTGAACCGATTGATCCTCCTGCTTGGAAATGGTACTATGAAGAAGTAGGTCAAAGCAAGTGTGCAATTGTAGATACATATTGGCAAACTGAGACAGGAGGTCACATCGTTTCACCACTTCCTGGTGCAACACCTATCAAGCCAGCATGTGCAACACTTCCATTACCGGGTATTATAGCTGAGATACTTGATCCTGAAACCGGTGAAAAAGTAGGTGAGGGTGAGAGTGGATATATGTGTGTTACACGCCCTTGGCCTTCCATGATCCGTGGTGTATGGGGTGATGATGAGCGTTTTAAGAAATCTTACTTTGGAGATGTCGTAAAAGATGGCACACCAGTATACTTTACAGGTGATGGTGCGATCTATGGTAAAAATGGCTATATCACGATCACGGGACGTACAGATGATGTGATCAATGTATCTGGACACCGTATGGGTACGGCTGAAGTAGAAGCAGCGATCAAAAAACATGACAATGTTGCAGCAGTAGCTGTTGTAGGTAAACCACATGAACTTAAAGGGGAAGGTATCTTTGCATACATTGTACTCAAATCTGTACCTGCAGAGCATAAAGATGATGTGGCTAACGAGTTTGAGACGATGAAAGAGATCAACTCGATCATCAAAACTGAGATCGGTAATATTGCACTATGTGATGACATGGTTTTTGTTCCAGACCTTCCAAAAACAAGATCAGGTAAGATCATGAGAAGAATTCTTAGAGCTATTGCAAAAGGTGAAAAGATCACTCAGGATATTTCTACACTTGAAGACCCAAGTATCGTTGGACAGATTGAAGATCTTGTCAACGCATAAATGTAAAAATTGTCTGTCTTTTTTTAGTAGAGAAGACAGATAATTTAAGTAAAAATGTAAGTACAGGATACATAAGATGATCGTTACTATCATAGAAAAAGAGATATTGCTTGCCAACGATATCTCAGATAAGTTAAGAAAATTAGGATACAAAACGGAAGTCTTCGAATGTATCAACAAAGCTGCTAAATTTAGTACAGGAGATGTTTATTTACTCTCTACAGTATTTTCTTTGAATAGTACCAAAGCTTTTATACAAAAATTTAAACAAAGATCTATTCTCTTGTTGGTAAGTCACAAAAGTAATGAAACGCTTAGAGAACCTATCAAATTAGGTGCTAAAGATTATATAATGAAGCCTGTAAGTATAGATATATTGGTTAAAAAAATTGAACATTATCATGAGTTTGAAAAGCTTAAATTTAAAAATGCATTGTATGGAGAGTATCACGGCTATGTCGTAAAAAATATAGCACTTGAAAAGTATATTGATAAAATCAGTTTTCCAATGATCATCATTACGAACAATATCGCGTATATTGATCAATTGGTCTTAGCGTATGGTAAAAGAAAAGATATCAATATTATGTTTATCTCGCTCATTACTAAAAACTGGAGAGAAAAAATACAGTGTGCTGATCTGGATCAACCTCTGTATCTTTCGGGATTAGAATCGCTGAATGTAAAGGAAAGAAATAGTCTATTTGATAAGTTGCAAGACAGAAAATTCATTGTATCTAGTTTTATCAGTATCAATAAGCCTTATGAGACTATTGAGATCGCAATACAGGGCACGTCACTTTATAAAAATGAAATTCTTCCAATATCGAGCTATGCACTTAGGGTAATTAAATCTTTACAACACAAAATCTCAGATATAGCTATTTCTGAAAAGTTGGGTTATACACGAAAGAAAGTTGCTTCATTAAGAAAAAAACATGAACTCTTCAAAGATAATAGGTTAGGTGTCTGAGAACATAGTCAATAAAGATAAAATTCCTTAAACTCTTTACTTTTCATTATAATTCTAAAATATTATAAAAAACATTATAGAAATGATATGAATGCTATATTAATGCTATAACTGTGCGGCATAATAGATATACACTAACATAAGAGGATAAAAAACCGTATGAAAAAGAAACTATTTCTCATTATTGGAGCTCCTGGTTCTGGTAAAACAACGGATGCGAGTATCATTGCTGGAAGACATATGGAGAGTATTGTTCATTATTCTACCGGTGATATGTTAAGAGAAGAGGTATCCAGTGGCAGTGAGCTTGGTAAGACGATTGATGGATTTATTGCGCAAGGTGAATTGGTTCCTTTAGATATTATTATGGATACGATTATTTCAGCGATCAAAAATGCACCAACCGATGTGGTATTGATAGACGGGTATCCAAGAAGTGTGGAACAGATGCATGCACTTGATAAAATTTTAGATAAGGAAGAAGAGATCGAACTTGTTTCTGTGATAGAAGTACGAGTAAGTGAATATGTGGCAAAAGAGCGTATTTTAGGAAGAGCCGCTGAGGCGGAAGTAGTACGTTCAGATGACAGTGTAGAGATATTCTTTGATAGAATGAAAATTTATACTACCCCATTAGAGGAGATCCAAACGTTTTATATCAAAAAAGATTTATTGGAAGTGATAGATGGTGAAAGAACACTGGATCTTATTGTTAAAGAGATGGAAATGTTCATAGTGAATAAAATATGGAAACCAAAGATCTGGTGTAATGTTTATTGATAGATGATCTAAATAATTTATGGAAAATTTCATATTAATAGTAGTGGCTATTGCCATAGGATATGGATTAAATAGACTGCGCATCTTTCCTGAAGATGCTGCAGCCATTCTAAATAAATTTGTTATATTTATTTCACTCCCTGCAATGATCTTACTGCAAATTCCCAAACTCACTTTATCTTTAGATATTATGATACATGGCAATATTAGTTAAATTCATATAGTATTACAACACTTTCAGCCATAAGAGAGTTGGTACTCTACCATTTGCTCAAAGGGTAGCAAAAAATAATCTAATTTCCTTGTTTCTATTTGTTCAATATCATGTGTATTTAAAAGTTTTAAAACACATAAGGTAGATTCCATTGTACTTAAGCAATAGTCCTTAGGCTGTTCTTTAAAAGTAAATTTTGAGATTTCCGTATGGGTAAAACTGACTTTTTGCAGAGCATCAATATTTGGACTCGCTGTTAATATAGCTCTTGAGCAGGGCCAGGTAGAATCTATAAGAAAAATGACTGTATTTTTTTTTTCTTCTCCTATGGGTTCTTCATTCAAATTGATACTGCTTTCATGCGGATAAAGCGTGTAACAGATATTTGAAGGATCATTAATGATATGGTTGATGGCTGTATGTTTTGTAAAATCAATACCTACATGCACCTCACAATTTTTCAAAGACAAGTTTGTAAAATGACCTGTACCATTTTTGGTTTTTTTAAACTCTTTTGGATGCATCAGTATGATAAATCGTGTGTTTGTTTCTATGGATGTAATGTATGCACACATACATGAAGTTTGAGGACGATAGCAATTATAGCAGACGTTTCTATTCATTTTTTTCATCAAGATACTGCTTTTTAAACCAAATATAATACCCTGCAACTACTATAAAGCCCATACCTAAAGTAAAGGTGATACCTTCTAATGATAATCCCCATTTTGCAGCATATCCTATAAACATTGCCGTGAAAACGTTGGAAAGCATGAAGAACATGTCATTGTAGGAGATCACTCTTCCCATATAGTGTGTATCAGTCTCTTCTTGTATCAGAAGGTATGTATATGACCAAAGTGTTGTGATGAAAAAGCCTGTAATAAAGAGTGAAATAAGGGCTAAATAGAAGTTGAATTCAAGCATGGACCATAGCATGATAGCAAGACCTTGAAGGATGAAGAAATAGTGTAGGTTCTTGTTAGATATGATCTTACTTATAATAAAAGGGCCTATCATCAATCCCAATGCTCTGGTAGCATTCATCCAACCTATAGCAAGAGGTACAGCGATGAATTCTTTGTATTGGAAATCTGCAAGCAGGGTGATGAGTGCATCAAAGCTGGTAAGTCCTATGGCTGCATGGAGTAAGATGAGATGGAGTAACTTCTTATGTGAAATGAGGTAGTTAAATCCATCTTTTAACATTTGCCAGTTTGAATCATTGTGTTGTGTTTTTTCAAGAGAGAGATGCAGTCCTAGCAAGAGTAGTGTAGCTATACTGTACAATAGAGCATCTATAAGAAAGGCAGTATCAAAGCCCATAAAATGTGTAGCGACACCTCCCACTGCCATACCTAATGCATAACATATGGACCAGATAATAGAGTGTATTTCATTGGTATTCTTAAGCATTCTGCCTTGTACAATTTTAGGGAAAAGTGACATCTCGGCAGAGAAGAGCATGGAAGCAGCAGAAGAACGCAGGAAGATAAGTATCATGAGGACCCAAATATACTCAAGTGAATTGATAAAAATAAAACCAAGCGTCATAGATATCTCAATGAGCAGCAGTGTCAACATAAGCTTTTTAAACTCAATACGGTCTATGATAATACCTATGAAAGGAGCAAGAATCACTGCAGGTAACATCGCCATTGCAGCAGTTAAGGCTATAGTGATCTCATCTGCACCATAGGCTACGATCATGGAGAAGATAGCCACTTGAGAAAACCATGTTCCAAAATAGGAGATAAATTGTATTAGTGAGAGCCGTGCAATGACAGGATGTTTAAGTGTTTCTCTATATGTCATAATTCTGTATTACAATTCATTCTGTTCATCATGTAAGCCATAGACAATATTTTGTTCTTCAAGTACATCGATGTACATATGAAAAGATTCAAATGCCAGTTTCTTATCCGTAGATGCAACAGAAATGGAAACTCTCCATCCATCAGAGTAGAGCTTAGGCAATGAAGAGAACTCCACTTTCTTTGGCATCTTCTCCATCACTTCTATAAATACATTCTCTTTACAAAGTGCTGTAAGTGTATGACGATAGTAGGTTCTTTTGTTTGGTATCAGTTTTGTGAGTATTTTTTCTACCATGGGATGACTCATCTCTGGAAATCCTGGCATAAAGTAATAACGTTCATCCAATGCAAAGGCAGGCATTTTATTGACAGGATTGTCTAAAAGTGTGGCACCCCTTGGAAGTTCAGCCATGCGTACAGAATAGGGATAGGCTCTTTCACCGAGTGTATCAACAATAATACGTTTTGCTTCATCATGTGTGATCATATCACCCTCTCGTAAAGCAATGGCAGCACAACGACGTGTGTGATCATCAGGTGTAGAACCTATACCGCCAAAAGAGAACAATATGGCATTTTCTTGTGAAGCAATGAATTGGATAGTGTGAACAATGAGTGCAGGATCATCTTCTATGATAAAAGAACCGGAGAGTTTATGCCCTCTTTGTGCTAAGGCTTTAGTCACAAAGTCAAAGTGCTTGTCAACCCTTCGTCGGTTCAGGATCTCTGTACCGATGATAAGAGCGAAGAATTTTGGCTGAGACATTATATTCCTTGGATGTACACATTTTTGCAAAAAGCATTATAGCTAATTTGTGTAATAAAAATGATAGATATAATGTTCTATAGTAAAGCAAAATATTTTAGTTTGATATAGGTGAATAATAAGCGATAAATATAGATGTAAGAACAATAAACAGCCATATTGTAGGGATTATTCTATATCTTAAAGTGACATTTCTTAAGCCCATGAAATACTCACTAACAAGTTGACCTTTAATAAAAGTAGTGACAAGTAATATAGAAACAAAAAGTGAATTGACTAACTTTAGCCATCCAACCAAAAATGCAAAGAGTGTTAAGAACACCAAAATTAACCAAATATTTCTCATGACTTACCTCATGACATAGATCAGTGGAAATAATATGATCCAAAGTATGTCTACAAGGTGCCAGTAAGATGCACCAGTTTCCATACCTCTATGATCTAGTTTGCTGTAACCGCCAATTTTGGTTTTTTTATATACAACATACAAGATAATCAGTCCTAAAAGCACATGCATAAAGTGAAATGCAGTGAGAATGATATAGAACATAAAAAAAGTATTGGTACTAAGGTTGATCCCTTGTTCAAATTTATCTGAGAATTCTATAGTTTTAATGACAATAAAGCTACTGCCAAGTACTATAGCCGCTAAAAGCCATCTAGAGGATAGTATAGAAGCCTTTTGAGTATCAACAGTCTTGATAACCCCAATAGCTTTGACAATAAAATAACTGCTTGTGATCAGAATAAGTGTGTTTATGAACCCCGATCTTTGATCTAACAAAAGTTGTGATTGATTAAAAAGCTCCACATCCGCTCTTCTGGCAAATGCATACCCTATAAACAGTGCAGCAAAAGTAACTAATTCAACATATATTATGATCCATATGGCAAAATCACCAGGAGGCAGAGGGCTTTTTGCGATTAATTTTGTAGTCACAGTTTGAAATTTTCACTATCGATGTCTGCTAATGTTGTGGTTTCAAACATTTTACTTATCATTTTTTTAGGCTTTACCCATTGGTCATGTAAAACACATTTATTTTTGTTGTCACATGCACCGATACCTAAGATACACTGTGCATGCTCAGGAAATTCATTAAAGTGATTTAAAATTTCTGTAAGTGTTATGTCAGAAGCAGGTTTGGAAAGTTTATATCCACCTTCTCTTCCTCGTATGGAGATGATAAGATCTGCTTTTACTAATTTCATCATTATTTTAGTTAGGAATTTATAAGGAATTATCAAAGCTTCAGAGAGTTCTTTCGCATTACAAAGCTGTTGCTTTTCATGATTTGCAATATAACCTAATATGCGTATAGCATATTTTGATGAGTTCAGTAATTGCATAAGGTCTCCTTTATAGATTTACATATTATACATAAATTATTTAATTACTACTTAAAGGTAGAATTAAATAATTTAGAGATACAATGCGAAATACTACTAAGAAGTAGAATTAAAAAAAGGAGTGACTATATGAGTGAACGTATTACTAAAAATATGGCTAGAAACATCTACTTTGGTGGAAGTGTTTTTGCCATTTTAGTGTTTGCAGGTCTCACAGTGGATACTGTAGGACAAGTACCCAAACTTTCAAATGCTCAGAATATTACAGAATCTGTTGCACATGGAAAACATTTATGGGAAAAAAATAACTGTGTAGGTTGTCATACCATAATGGGAGAAGGGGCATACTATGCACCAGAACTTGCGAATGTTTTTGATCGACGTGGGGGCGGGAGTGATGAAAGCTTCAAATCCTTTATGAAAGGCTGGATGGCAGCGCAACCGATGAATACACCTGATAGAAGAAAAATGCCACAGTTTAATCTAAGTGATAAAGAAGTAGATGATATATCTAACTTCCTGATCTGGACATCTAAAATAGATGATAACGAATGGCCACCAAATATAGAAGGATAATACAATGAAATACAGTTCACAAATGGTCGCAAAACCATATTTTATTTTTGCATTGGTTCTTCTTGCCGGAGAGATACTTTTTGGTTTGATTTTAGGTACACAGTATATAGCTGGAGATTTTTTATTCCCAGAGATTCCTTTTAATGTGGCTCGTATGGTTCACACAAACTTACTTATAGTTCTTATACTGTTTGGTTTTATGGGTGCAACTTATTATCTTGTTCCTGAAGAGAGTGAAAGAGAACTTTGGAGTCCTTGGCTTGCAAAAGCTACATTCTGGATTTTTGCTGCAGCGGGTGTTGCAACGATCTTAGGTTATTTACTTGTTCCGTATGCAACTCTGACAGAGATTACCTATAACAACATTTTGCCAACGATGGGTAGAGAGTTTCTAGAACAACCGACTATCACTAAAATAGGTATTGTTATAGTAGCTTTAGCATTTATTTTAAATATTGGTATGACTGTTATCAAAGGTCGTAAAACGGTTATTACGGTTGTTTTACTTACGGGTCTTTTAGGTCTTGCGGTATTCTTCTTATTTGCATTTTATGTACCTGATAACCTGGTACTGGATAAATTTTTCTGGTGGTATGTAGTACACTTATGGGTTGAAGGTGTTTGGGAGTTGATTCTTGGTGCTATTTTGGCATTTGTGCTTATTAAAGTGACAGGCGTCGACCGTGAGCATATTGACAAATGGTTATACCTGATCATTGCCATGACTTTAGTTTCTGGTATCGTTGGTACGGGTCACCACTTTTTCTACATAGGAACGCCTGGATACTGGTTATGGATAGGGTCTATTGCTTCTGCTGTCGAACCTTTACCTTTCTTCTTGATGATCCTGTATGCATTTGCTATGGAGAAACAAAGAAGAATCGACCATGATAATAAGATCGCTCTTACTTGGGCAAAAGGTACAGCGATAATGGCATTTTTGGGTGCGGGTGTTTTAGGATTTCTTCATACTTTAGCTCCAGTTAATTACTTTACTCATGGTACACAGCTTACAGCCGCACATGGTCACTTGGCATTTTTTGGTGCGTATATTATGATTTTATTTACTATCATCTCTTACGCTATGCCTATAATGCGTGGTCGGTTACACGGAAATGGAGCAAAAGCACAAGCGGTTGAGCGTAGAAGTTTTTGGATGATGGTTATAGGAATGCTTGGTGTTACTTCAGCATTGGTTATTGCTGGAACGATGCAAGTATTTATACAACGTGTTGGTGTAGATGTTTTAAGTTTTATGGATACTCAAGCTGAAATTATACCTGTATATACGGTTCGTTTAGGTTTTGGTCTTTTAACTCTAGCTGGTCTACTCACTTACTTTTATAGTTTCTTTGTAAAAGAAGAGAGTGCTGCATAGCGTATGTTGGAATTTGAAGAATCTATAGGTAAAGTTTGGGATAACTTTTTAACCAAAAAGACAGATACAGCTTATGAAGATAAGAGGGTTTTTTTTGAGGAAAAAAGTAAATCTTTAAAAATTTTTTATCATCTTTTAGGTGGTGAAAAAGGCAAAGAATTACATATCACAGATAAACGATTTATAGATACTTCACGTACGCTGCTTCAAAAAATATCAGGTTCAGGCAAGACATTTTTTCTTGCCTGGCAAGATGAAACAGGGCTTTATCTCCCCTCTTCATTAGCTTATTTTGATTCACATGAAGAAAACACTATGATGTATTTTTGGCTTGTTGCGATGGCTACAAGATTTGATACACATAGAGGGACGTTGCTGGAAAAAAACTTTTATGCATCTATAGAACTACTCAATGAGTATCCGGGATTCAGGGCTTTTTATGACAAAGCAGTAGACCAACTCACAGAAAAAAATGAAAAATTATCATTTGTTAAGTCTTTAACCAAAGAAAATTTAACAGATGAAAATTATCTTGAGAATTTAGATCTATATCCATTTGCATTATGGATCTATCCACCATTATCGTCTAAAAAAAGTTATAGTGATTTTGATGATGAGGAGGAACCGGTACGTGGGAAGGAGCAGTCAGAAAAAACTGATACCCTAAAGATGAAAAAACAAGCCAACCAAATGGATGATAAGAAAGAAACAGATGGCTTGTTGGCATTTTTACCGGATGCCATGATGAGTATTATGGAACAGGTAAATGTAGATAGAAGTGAAGATGACAGTTTTGATGAAGATGCACTCTATAATGCTGAAGATTTAGATGAGATAACATTAGGACAAAAAAAAGCAAATTTAAATGCAAGACTAAAAATGGATCTAGATATCTCTTCCAATTCCAAAGAAGAGTACCCGTTAGGAAAAGGATATTTTATAGATGAATGGGATTATTCAAAAGAGAAGTATCTAAAGAATTATGTCTGTATCAAACCTTTGATCACAACAAATATAGAACCTGTAGTGTTTCCGGTACATTTAAAAAAAATATACAAGAAAATTCAAGCTGAACTTGATCTGATGGAGCTTGATCGCATCAAAAATACTAATCTTCCTTATGGAGATGAGATAAATTTAGATACATGGATAGATTATAAAGGCCATCAAAACAAGTCAGGACATCATCAAAAATTCTATACAACTTTTGAGCGAAAGATGAGAGATATGTCTACACTTATTTTAGCTGATATCTCTCTCTCAACTGAAGCAGCAATTACACAAGAGATAAGAGTGATAGATGCTATAAAAGATTCCTTAATGGTATTTTCGGAATCACTTGAGCGTTTAGAAGACAGGTTTGCCATATACGCTTTTTCTTCACTGAAAAATACTAACGTACGTTTCCATATCATTAAAAATTTTAAAGAGAAGTACTCAGATTATGTTCGTGGAAAAATAGATAACATAAAACCGGGCTATTATACCCGTTTAGGTGCGGCAATCAGAGAAAGCTCAAAAATACTCAACAAACAACAGAGCCAAAATAAACTATTACTGATCATTAGTGACGGTAAACCAAATGATGTAGATAGATATGATGGCAGGTATGGCATAGAAGATACAAAAAAAGCTATACAAGAAGCTAAAAAACTAGGGCTTATACCATTTTGTATCACTATAGATATAGAAGCCAAAGACTATCTATCTTATCTGTTTGGAAGAAATGGATATGTGGTAGTAAGAGATTCTAAAAAGCTACCAAAAGTACTACCCGAAATATATATGAGCTTAACAAAATAAGGAAAAGAAATGTCAAAAACATATTATAAAGAACATGCAAATGAAATTGAACTATTTGAGGCAGCAGCATCGATGAATTTACCTATTTTAATCAAGGGACCAACAGGTTGTGGTAAAACAAGATTTATAGAAGCGATGGGTGAAAAACTTGATCGTAAAGTGTATACTGTAGTCTGCCATGATGATCTAAGTGCTGCTGATCTAGTGGGTCGTCACCTCATAGATGAAGGTGGTACTTTCTGGCAGGATGGCCCACTGACAAAGGCTGTAAGAGATGGTGGTATCTGCTATCTCGATGAGATCATAGAAGCAAGAAAAGATACCACTGTTGTACTTCACTCTTTGGCTGACTATAGAAGAGTATTACCTATAGACAGAACAGGTGAAATGATAGAAGCACATCCTGACTTTATGTTGGTTGTCTCCTATAATCCAGGCTATCAAAATGTACTTAAAGGGATGAAACCAAGTACCAAACAGCGTTTTATCTCACTTAGTTTTGATTACCCAAATGCGGAGATTGAAAAAGAGATCATCATAAAAGAGAGTGGAGTTGATACTGACATTGCAGAAAAACTTGTAACGATCGCAGGTGAGATCCGTCAGCTTAGCGACAATGAAATTCAAGAAGCAGTCTCAACAAGACTACTTGTTTATGCTGCAAAACTGATCACTAAAGGTTTTGATGAATATGAGGCTTGTATGCACTCTATAGTAGAGTCTTTGAGTGATGATAATGAAGTGATTGAGGTGCTGGAGAAACTTATAGGTTTACACTTTATGCGTAAAGCATAAGTATCTTTGCACCTAAAGAAGAGGGTTACTCTTCGATATAGTTTTTAAGTTTTCTTCCCACTTTAGGGTGCTTGAGTTTCTTGATCGCAGATGATTCTATCTGTCTTACTCTTTCACGAGTAACACTAAGCTCTTTTCCTATCTCTTCAAGTGTTCTGTCACTTTCATCTTCAAGAAGACCAAAACGCATACGAATAACGGCTTTTTCTCTCTCGTTAAGCTGGTCAAGTACATCATCTATCTGGTTGTTGAGGTCATCTTTAAGTACAACGTCAGTTGGACTCAGTGTTGTTTTGTCTTCAATGAAGTCACCAAATCTACCATCATCTTCATCACCTACTGGCGTTTCAAGACTGACAGGCTCTTTAGTGATCTTGATGACATTTTTTACTTTATCTACAGATAAGCCTACTTCTTCAGCGATCGTATCAAGATCTGGCTCTTTTCCTGTTTCCTGAAGGTGTTTTCTGATGATCTTATTGATACGGTTAATCGTCTCGATCATATGTATAGGGATACGAATCGTTCTTGCCTGGTCTGCAATGGCTCTAGAGATAGCCTGACGTATCCACCATGTTGCATAGGTTGAAAATTTGTACCCTTTTTCATACTCAAATTTATCAACAGCCTTCATAAGACCGATGTTCCCTTCTTGAATAAGGTCAAGGAATGGAAGCCCTCTGTTCGTATAACGCTTAGCAATGGAAACAACCAATCTAAGGTTAGACTTTGCCATTCGTGTTTTAGCTACTTCACTTTTTGCTTTACCTTGACGGATCTGTCCTAAGATCTCTTGGAGTTTTTCTTCAGAAAGATCAAAACCACCTTTACTCGCTTCTCTTGTCTCAAAAAGTTTCTTGATCTCAACATAGGTGCTTACCATTGTGGTCTCTGGTACAGCATCGATAATATCATCTTTATCCATATTGATGATGTTGTCAAGCAGTTTTTTGTGATTTGCTTTAAGCGTATCATTGAAAAGTGGAAGTTTATACTCTAAACGTTTAAGCTCTTTGTCGAAACTATCATCACTTTTAAGTGCAGTTTCCATTGCTTTAACGAGTTCGTTGATGAGTTTAGATGTTGGTCCAAGATTTAAAAGAGCTGCTTTAAGCAACTCTTTTTTAAATGCAATTTTAAGACGCTCATGGAGAATTTTTACTTCATCCGTTTCTGTCTCTAAGAATGTATCTAGATCTTCACGTGATTTCATCCACTCTTTTTTTGCCTTTTCAAGCTGCTTAAAGCTGTCAACAACTTGTTTCACTCTTTTATCATCTTTAGGTGTAGTTGTTTCTGCTTCATTATCAGAATCATCAGAATCATCAGAATCATCTTTATCAGATTTGTCATCTTCAAAGCTTTTGAAAAGTTCTTTTACACGTCTTTCACGATTGAGTAAAGGTTCTTTATAGTTAATGATGTAACCTATAAGGTAAGGAACAGAACAGATAGCATCGATAATGATATCTTCTCCCTCTTCGATACGCATAGAGAGA
>NZ_JBFENQ010000009.1:0-26606 GCF_041551015.1 Sulfurovum sp.
CAAGTTCGAGTCTTGTAGCGACCACCATTTTTAACAATTTTATGTTTATGGTTCTTGATGACCCTTTCATCTAGTGGCCAAGGATATTACGTTTTCAACGTAAAAACAGAGGTTCAAATCCTTTAGGGGTCGCCAATCTTTTCCAAAAAAATAGACATTAAAACTATGGTCGCTTAGCTCAGTTGGTAGAGCGCTACCCTTACAAGGTAGATGTCACAAGTTCGAGTCTTGTAGCGACCACCATGTACATTTAAGTTATTTTTTGTACAATACTTTCCAACCATTTATTTGGTCTTAGGTGCGGTGGTAGTTCAGTTGGTTAGAATACCTGCCTGTCACGCAGGGGGTCGCGAGTTCGAGTCTCGTCCACCGCGCCATTTCTTTATAAAATCATCAAACAATCAACATAATATTTTTTATTTAAAATAACTATAAATAAATCTCAATACAATTCAATATGTACGATAATGGTATTACACTTTCTTTTTTTGGGTTCGTTTTATTCTTTTGTTGCATCAACAAAGAAAAAAAGGAATAAAAAAGTAAAGAATAGTGCAGTATGTATTACTACGGGAAACGTAATAATACAAAAGAAGAGCGCATTCAAGCAGTTAAGACTTAGTGTGTCAAACGGTTAACGGCCTTGATAATGTTCTCATAATTAGGCTCATTAGAGAGTTCTTGAACGACTTCTTTGTATGTTACTTCTCCATTGGTATCAACAACATACACAACTCTTCCAAAAAATCCTTCCAAATATATAGGTGAAGAGATAGTTGCACCATACCTAAGTACA
This sequence comes from Sulfurovum sp., assembly GCF_041551015.1. Taxonomy (GTDB): domain Bacteria; phylum Campylobacterota; class Campylobacteria; order Campylobacterales; family Sulfurovaceae; genus Sulfurovum. The sequence continues at coordinate 797 of NZ_JBFENQ010000009.1, forward strand.
TTATTGGCATCCTTATAATCAGATAGAGTCATGATATTTTTGATTTTATTATCATGAAAAAATCTTCCAAGTGCAAAAGGAAGATCTTTTGAAATAACCATCAAATTAACATTTTTCATCTTTGAAACTTTTTGATTAAATACTATAGTCTCTCTTTTACATACATCACTATCAAAGGATGGTATAAATGCAATCACTTGAATTTTATCACTCTTCCCCCCCACAGTTACTTCCATAAAATCTTTATCTACTGCCGTAAAAATAGGTGCTTGCATACCTACATTCAGACCCTTACTGTTCAGTGTGACTTCTTCACCTTTAAACATAACTGTTGTTGCACATAACGATGCTGTCAATAATACAAATGCTAATATTTTTTTCATTTAAATCCTTAAATATAATTATAACATATATATAAGTATATAATAAATTTAATTAGTTTTAATTAGTTTTAATCTAAATTATAAATGAATATTTGATAGTTATTTTATTGTTTAGCAGAGTATGCTTTCCCAAACATCGTTTGGGAAAATGGATATAATGAGTGATCAGTCTCTGAGTCTAATACGAACACTTTCTTCATGGGCAGTCAAACCTTCAGTGTTTGCGATCATTGCACAAGCACTTCCGATCTCCTGCATACCTTCTTTACTCATAGAGATGATAGACGATTTTTTCAAAAAGTGCTCAACACTAAGCGGTGAGTAGAATTTCGCTGTCCCGCCTGTTGGTAGTGTGTGATTAGGACCAGCAACATAGTCACCTATAGGTTCTGGTGTATTTTCACCAAGGAAAATGGCTCCAGCATGCTTAATACTGTCCAATAGACTCATTGGATCCTGCGTGATAACTTCCAAGTGTTCAGGGGCAATCTCATTCATCAGTTCGATCGCTTCATTCATATCTTGAGTCACGATAATAGCACCTCTTTCTTCTATAGATTTACGTGCAATCTCTTCTCTAGATAACGTACCTAAAAATTCTTCTACCTTGTCACTCACTCTATTTGCAAGTTCTCCATCTATGGTGATGAGAATGGAGCTTGCCATTTCATCATGCTCAGCCTGAGAAAGAAGATCAATAGCAATATAGTCTTCTCTCGCTGTCTCATCTGCAAGTATTCCTATCTCTGATGGACCAGCAATCATATCTATATTTACTTCACCATAGACTAATTTTTTAGCCGTAGCTACAAAAATATTTCCCGGGCCGGTAATCACATCTACTTTAGGAATGGTTTCTGTTCCATATGCCATCGCGCCGATCGCAGAAGCACCACCAACTTTAAATACTTGTGTTACTTTACAGAGGTGACATGCTGCAAGTAAAAGCTCATTAATCTCATTATCAGGTGTAGGCGTACATACGACTATCTCTTCCACTCCTGCAACTTGCGCAGGGATCACATTCATAAGCAATGAACTTGGATAAGCAGCTTTCCCACCGGGTATATAAAGTCCTGCTCTATCTACAGCAGTAACCTTCTGTCCTAAAATAGTCCCATTGGCTTCTTTGTCCATCCATGTTTTTGGCATAAGTTTTTGGTGATATCTTTCTATACGTTCATAGGCAAGATGCAGGGCATCACGAAGCTCTGGATCTATAGAATCATATGCTTTTGCCATCTCTTCTGTAGAAACTAAAAGTGCATCATCATTTTCCGGTTCCCATCTGTCGAATTTTGCTATTTGTCTTTTAACTGCAGTGTTACCTTCTGTTTGTATCTCTTTGAGTAATCCAGAAACGATGCCTGTCACACCCTCAATATCCATCTTCCCACGTTGAAGTAATTCATCAAAATTCGCTTCAAATGTATCGTCACTGCTGTAAAATATTTTCACAATATATCCTTATAATGTTATTAATATAATGCTTCTTGAACAAAGTTCAAAAAACTACGCTAACGTTGTGTTGTCTTCAATAGACAGTTCATACGACTAGTCGTATTTTCTCTTATATCTCGGGAGCATACTCTCATTGCCTAACACACCACCTTGATGTATGTAGAGTGTAGGTGAAGAAAAGACCTCAGAATGTGCAAGTAATACCCGCCATCCCAATGAATCATAAAGGAGGTCAAACTCTACTCCCGTTTGTTGTTGTAATTTTAGCCAAATTTTGTAGTTTTCTTTATAAAGTTTGCCAAAATGGTGTTTTTTCTCTAAACTCAATATCTCTGGATGATATTTTTCATCCTCTTCCAGTTCTAAAAACTGTTTTTTCAGATAAGCTTCATCTCCTACACATGGTGTTGTATATACCCTGTTTGAAAGAAGATGCTTTTGTAAAAAAAGTGCTGTTGTTCCGGTCCCGGAAGGTAGAAAAATATTCAAATCTTTTACACCATTCTCTTGCTGCCACAATGAAATCTCTTCAGCCAACAGACGTATACCAAACTCTGCTTCTATTTGCCGTCCACCTTCTTCTATAAAAAGGACATCATTGGAATATTCATAAGGTATCACACCTGAGTGTTCAATAATTTTCATACCATTGTCTACAGCAGCCTTATAGTTACCATGAGGGTGTTCTTTCAAATAATCAGCTATATGATCTACATAATATTCAAACTTCCATCCTCTTATCTTCGCTAACACGGAAAGTGAGTACATCGCATTAGACTGTGCAGAACCATAAGAAACAAGCTTATCTATACCAGGAAAATCATGCTGAAGAAAATAGTAAAATTTTCGTGCTTTGTTACCGGAAAAGTTAGGATCTATCAGATCATCTCGTTTCAGATAAAACTGTTGCTTATCAAAAGTGATAGATTGTATGGGGGAAGGAAAGTTTAAAGTTTTCATTTGTAGATTCCCGGGGAAAGCCCGAGAATAATAGTCTAGTTGTTAGTTTCTGTTTAAACAGTTAAGATCATCAAATGCTCTTTCAAGTCTTACTACTGTTGACTCTTCTGCTGCACGTAACCATTTTCTTGGATCGTAGTAGTTTTTATTTGGTTTATCTTCACCATCCGGGTTACCGATCTGTCCTTGTAAATAATCATGATATTTGACTACATAATTACGTACTCCATCCCAGAATGACCACTGCGTATCTGTGTCAATGTTCATTTTAATCACACCATAACCGATCGCTTCTCTAATATCAGAAAGCTCAGAACCAGAACCACCATGGAAGACAAAGTCTACAGGCTTTTTAGCTGTATTATATTTCTCCTCTATATGAGACTGAGAGTTATCAAGAATTTTAGGCGTAAGTGAAACATTACCCGGTTTATATACTCCGTGTACATTTCCAAAAGAGGCTGCGATGGTAAATTTGTCCGAAACTTTTGAAAGTTCTTCGTAAGCATATGCAACTTCTTCAGGCTGTGTATAAAGTAGTGCATTATCTATGTGAGTGTTATCTACGCCATCTTCTTCTCCACCTGTTACACCAAGTTCTATTTCCAGTGTCATACCTATCTTAGACATACGCTCCAAGTAGACTTTACATGTAGCGATATTCTCTTCTATAGGCTCTTCAGAAAGATCTATCATATGTGAAGAGAAAAGAGGAATACCGTGTACCTTATAGTGTGCTTCACTTGCATCAAGCAATGCATCTATCCAAGGCAGAAGTTTTCTTGCTGCATGGTCTGTATGAAGCACAACCGGTATACCATATGCTTTAGCAACAGTATGTACATGCTGCGCACCTGAGATACAACCTAAAATAGCTGCCTCATCTGAAGGCAAACCTTTACCCGCATAATAGGCACCTCCTCCATTGGAGAACTGAACTATTACAGGAGAGTTCACTTTTTTTGCCGCTTCGAGTACAGCATTCACTGAAGATGTACTGACCACATTAACCGCAGGTAAAGCAAAACCTTCATCTTTTGCGATTTTAAATAACTTCTGAAGATCATCTCCAGTAACAACACCTGCCTGCACTACATCTAGAACTTTTGTAGACATTAACAACTTCCTCTTTGTAGAATTATTTTACGTTTATTTTTGCACTTTTCATCAGCTCACCCACAACTTTTTCTTGAGCAAGTTGCATTTTAATACTATTTTTCACTGCATCTAATGGTGGTATTTCTTGTGTACTTTTTGCTTCTTTTGCCGCTTTTTTCATATTGTTATATGCATCTTCTGCTTCTTTATCAGTCACTTGTGTTGTAGACATTTTTTTCTGCATCCAGAAACCTGCAAGTGCAGCTTCTTTTTCTTTATCGGTTAAAGATTTTTTTGATTCTGCAGCTACCAATTTAGCCGGTGCCATCATTTCAATCAGTTGTTTCTTACCATCAGCTGGAAGTTTTTCCCACGTCATTTTACCTTTTGTAAGTGTGTTAAGCGCATTATTTGCCTCTTCAACAGTAATAGTCATACCATTGACCGTACCTGCTGCAGCAGATGCCGCTACTGCATAATGTGTTGTCACTGCCAGACTTAGACCTAATATAACAAGAATTTTTTTCATTCTCTATTTCCTTTTTTATTATGTTGTGTGTATTTTATCCAATATTTACCAATTAATAATTAATAAACTTTTTTACTGTACTGTTATCTTTGCATCTTTCATAAGTCTACCGATCAATGTCTTCTCGATCATTTGAACTTTAAGTTTATCTTTAATCGTTTCAAATGCTGGGATATTTCCTGTCGCATTATTCTCTTGTGCTTCTTGTTTCAACTGGTTATATACTGTTAAAGCCTGTTCATCAGTGATATTGATCTTACGTGCTTCTTTTTGCATCCACGTACGTGTATAGACTGCCTGTTTTTCTTCTTCAGACAACTCTTTTTGTGCACTGTCTAGCACAATGACAGGAAGTGCCAACTCTTGAATAAGTCGTTGGCGTTGATCAGGTGGTAAATGATCAAAATTGCTTACTTTTCCCTGTGTACGCTGTTTAAGATAATTATCTGCCTCTTTTTTAATGATCTTATGTCCATTCACTGTAGCAATCACAGTTTTATCAGATCTAACTTTTTTCTTTACAGGTTTTGCATCAAGACTGATATTACCAAGATCCACCATCCCTGATGTTTCTTTCGTATTTAACATATTTGTTAAACTATTTTTTAAAGCATCCGCAGATGCTGAACTTACCACTAAACTAAGTGATACCCCCAACAACACAAAAGTTTTTCTCATATTCTTTTCCCTATTTTTTTATTATTAAAAGATTACTTTTTAGTTGCATTAACTTCTGTTGTCATATCAACAATTTTAGCTTTGCTTTTAAGTTCTTTTGCCACTTCCTTGATTTTAACAGTAAACTGCTGTTGCTTTAGTGAAGTGATGATATTATTTTTAACTTTTTCGTAAGAAGCCGGTTTCGATTCTGTTTTTGTTTCAAGATAGATCACATGATAACCGAACTGTGTTTTTACAGGTGCAGTTGTTATTTGACCATTTTCAAGTGCCCATACTGCTTTTGAAAACTCCGGAACCATTTGACCTTTTGTGAAAGTACCAAGATCTCCACCATTTGGTGCAGAAGGTCCTGTAGATTTTTCTTTAGCCAATTCGATAAACTTTTCCTTTAATGCGACACCCTTGAGTGGCTTTAACATGTCAATAATATCTTGTGTATCCTTTTCATTTGCAAGTAAAATGTGTCTTGCATGCATAGAAGCTTTTTCCATGAATTTCTCAGTGTTTTTATCATAAAATGCTTTTGCTTCACTTTCACTTACAATCGCATTATCCATCTGTTCTTTCATCCACATGTTGACTAAAAGTTCATCTTTGATCTTTTCCATATTTCTTTTAAATTCAGGTTTTTGATCTATACCCTCTTGTGCTGCAAGTTCTGTAAAAAGGACTTTCTCTACTAGTCTGTCTGTAACCATCTTTTTCTCAGCAGGAGCAAGTTCCATAAAGTTTGCCTGAGGTGCAGAGGCAGAAACAAATGCTTGTGCATCCTGTTTAGTGATATTTTTACCATTTACTGTTACAAGTATGTCTGACGCCACTACTGCTGTAGCCATTACAGCTACAGCAAGTAGTGAAGTTTTTGCTAGTTTTAACATTTCGAATAATCCTTAATTACTTAAATTTAAGAAGAAGTATATCCCTCTTGGGTAAATCATTTATTAATGTGTTAATATTCTAATTAGTATTTTATTAGAAGAAGGCAAGAAGTATGGTAAAAGTCAAAAAAGCAACCAAAAAAGAGATAGAAGAGATAAAACGTATCTTTCTTGAAAACTATCCTGATTCTGTTACTGAATTGGAGTATCGTAACCTATATGAACTGCTCATTGCTGTCATGCTCTCTGCTCAGTGTACAGATAAACGTGTGAATATCATTACTCCTGCTCTTTTTGAAGCATACCCTGACCCTGTTTCCCTTGCCAATGCTGACTTAGATGAAGTCAAATCGTACATAAATACCTGTTCATTTTTTAACAATAAAGCCAAAAACCTCATCAAAATGGCACAAAGTGTGGTAGAGAACTATAATAATGAAATCCCCCTAGAGCGTGATGAGCTTGTCAAACTTGCCGGTGTGGGTCAAAAAACTGCCAATGTCGTCATGATAGAATATGCAGGAGCTAATCTTATGGCTGTTGATACCCATGTATACAGAGTGGCACACCGCTTAGGTCTGTCTGATGCCAAAACAGCTGTAAAGTGTGAAGAAGAATTAAGTAAAAAATTTAAAACAGATTTGCACTTACTCCATCAGGCGATGGTACTGTTTGGACGTTATAAATGCAAAGCAGTCAAACCTGAGTGTGAAGGATGTTTCATGGAAGCCCATTGTAAAACAAAACAAACCTTTAAAGTGTAGTTACTGAGTTAAGTGTCGTTAACTCAGTGCTTTTTCTGCTGCGATAAGTGCGACCACACCATCATACATATCTTGCACGGCTTCAACTTCTGTGATACCTAAACGACGGCGATTACTGATATCATAGATGCCACCTTCACTTTCAGAATGTTCACCATGGATACCACGGATCTGAAGATGATACTTATCAGTGATCGCATTAAACCTTTTCATATCTTGTGCAAGGTTTGGCAGTGCGATATGGACACTTGCTCTCATAGCTGTTCCAAGATTTGTCGGACAAGAAGTGATATACCCTAAATGATCACTGTAAGCAAAGGGGACTTTGGTCTCAATACTTGTGATCGCAGATACCAAACGGGTAAACACTTCTTTGATATCTCCCCCTTGCTGCATAGAAATGATACGTAGCTGATCTTCCTCATTGACCCATACCAGGAAAGTCTTGTCATTGTTGTGGTAGATACCTCTGCCTTCGGGCCAATTACGGTTAAGTCCTGCAGCATCAAGAAAACGGTCACCTTCTTTAAACAAGAAATGATCTTTGATCAAATTGTCCTGAACCTTTTTTGACATACCCAGTAAAGGATAGTATTTCCCTGCCAATTCACCTTCAAGTGTATAAAGTCCTTCAACCACACTTGATTCTACCTGATCTCGTTGTTCTTTCGAAATGCCAGGTCCTAAAGGAAAATGATCAACATTACGTCCTACTCTAATACGGGTAGAAACAATATATAACCCTTCAGGATCAGGGTTTGGAGCATTCAAATCCTCTGGATTCAGATTACTTTTATGTGTATCCTCTTTCCCAAACCCATGATACTCTTGAATGATCGGATCAAACAGTGGTGCAAAAATGTTATAGGACTCTTGATCTCCTGCATAAACACCAATACCACTGTCCAGATTAACAACACCTGAATTGATAGCTTGTTCTAAAGTAAATCCATTTCGTGTCTTTTTATCTTTAAGTAATTCAAAGACTTCAGGTGTAAGGTATTTACTTAATAAAGAGGTACAGTCATCTGGAAAATTCGGATAATTCATTTACAACTTTCTACTATTCATTATGTGAAATTCTGTGATAACGTTCAACGATCTCAGGATCATGATGAAGATTTATTTTGGCATCCTCTTTACCTTCATAATCTATTTTCGAGAGTACATAACGTATAGATTCTAATCTTGCTCGCTTCTTATCATTACTGTCAACGATGACCCATGGTGCATAACTTGTATGTGAACGAGAGAACATCTCTTCTTTATAGTATGTCACTTTATCCCACATCTCTTGTGCTTTTTGATCTACTGGACTTAGTTTCCAGTGTTTCAGTGGGTTGGTCATACGCTCTTTAAATCTTTTTTGTTGGTTCTCTTTTGTAATGGAGTACCACAACTTAATTAAGATGATCCCATCATCAACAAGCGCATGTTCGATCTCCGGTACCTCTTTCATAAATTTTTTATACTGGTCAGGTGTACAAAAATCAAACACAGGTTCAACAATAGCGCGGTTATACCAAGATCTGTCAAAGAAAGTAATTTCACCCGGGTTTGGCAAGTGTTGGAAATAACGTTGGAAATAGAACTGTCCCGTCTCAACCTCTGTTGGTTTTTGTAGTGCAACCACTCTGAACTTTCTAGGATTCAGGTACTGAGTAAAACGTTTGATAGAGCCGCCTTTACCCGCAGCATCACGTCCTTCAAAAATGATCATCACACGTTTATTATTCTCATACACCCAATTTTGTAACTTAATAAGTTCAACTTGCAATGCTTTTAATTCTTCTTCATACTCGACATTACGCGTAATTTTTGCAAGCTTTTTTTTACCCATCAACTGCGATAAACCACTTTTGGTTTTCAACAAATGAAAATTCTCTTCAAGTTCTTTAATGATCTTCTTAGCTTCTTTGTCTTTCACTTCTTTACGTAAGTATTCTAAATCTTGAAATATTGTTTTCATTCCTGCCCTTTATATTATGTATATCTTTTAATTTTACTCCTACTTATCTTTGATTCAAATTATAACTATCATAATTTAAACTGATTGTATTATTTTTTTAAGTACCTCAAATGTACGTTCTACAGATTCTAAGTGTACCATCTCTCTGGTAGAGTGTGGATAGCGAATTGTTGGGCCTATGGAAGCAAACTTCATAGCAGGGTATTTTTCAGCAATGACGCCACACTCAAGTCCTGCGTGAATAGCCATCATCTTTGTTTTTCCAAAGACAGATTTCATCTCTTCACTCACTAACCTCGTAAAATCACTAATGTCTGGTTTCCATGCGGGGTACTTGTCTTCAAGTTTTACTTCAAAACCGTAAGCGTCAAAAAAAATCATCGTTTCATTTGAAATATTTGCTAACTTCTCAGCATCCATTGCACGTGCACTTGTCTCAATAATAAGTCCACCTTTTTCATCCGCAGTAATAATAGCGAGATTGATGCTGACATCAGGGATACCGAATTCCTCATTTTGTGCATGAACACCATGTTTAAATACATCTATCATCTCTATAGTTTTTTTACCCTCACTCAATACTTTAGGCTTCTCTGTAAGTTCACGTACTTTTACCATATCTGTACTCTCTAATCTCAATTCACTACGCACAATGGCCACTGCATTTGCAGGAATAGAATTACGACGTTCACCAGCATACATACTTGCTAACTGTGTTACATTATGCTTATATAAATACTCAGCTAGTACTTTAATCGCAGAGGGGATACCTTTATCTATGTCCACACCCGAGTGTCCGCCTACCAGTCCTTTGACTGCCACTTCATAACAAATCCCGCTTCCTTCAATATACGTATCTTGTTTCTGTGCTGTGATATCTACACCACCTGCACATCCTATATATACTTCTGCTTCATCTTCACTATCAAGATTTAACATATATTGACTCTTCAACTCAAATGCTACTTTATTTGCCCCTATGAGTCCTACCTCTTCATCTGAAGTAAGTAAGAACTCCAACTCTTTGCCTTCATCCATAAGCTGCATCATCATTGCAATGGCCATACCGTTATCTGCACCTAAAGAAGCGTCTTTGGCTTTCATCCAGCCATCCTCCATATAGATTTCCAAAACAGGAGCTTTTCCCATGCAGACCATGTCATAATGTGCTTGAAGACAGAGTGTCGGTGTACCTTTTGATATAAAGATATTCTTCACATCGTCTACTTCAACTTTATACCCTCTTTCTTTGGAGAATGAAACTAAAAATTCCAATAACCTATCTGCCAGCTTACTACAATGGGGGATTTGGGTGAGGGTTTGAAAATGTTCGATGATGGATGACATAGATACTCTTTTTTACAAATTATAGTACAATCACATAAAAAATTAGGATAATTTATGTGCCTTATAGTCACGATCATTATGTTTGTTTTAGCCATCCAAAATCTTATACAGGCACATTGGATCGTAGGTGGTGTACAATTCATCATTGCTTTTGGCTTCTTCATCTTACTTTTAAAGAATATTCAAAAAGCAAGGTGTGATAGAGAAGGAAGTTGTGATAATGCTTGTATGCTTATCGCTTGGATAAGAAAATTTTTTCCTAAAAAGAATCACTAATGGAACATTTTTTTACCTGCCCCTACTGTTGGGAACGTATCTCTATGATACTTGATGGTTCAGAAGAAGATAGTGACTATATCGAAGACTGCGAAGTATGCTGTCGTCCGATAGAGTTGTCTTTTAAATTTTCAGGTGAGCATTTGGTAGATTTTCAAGCAAGAGCGATGGAAGGAATTTAAAGCGTATCATTCATTGATATCCCTAAATTCACCCGCTCTTTTTTAGTTTCTACTCTTTTGATACTGTACACCCTTTGCCTTCTCTCTTTTTAAACGTTCCACTTCTACATACTGTGTATATTTTTGATGTGAAATATACCTAGGATTTTTTTTGAATACCCTTTTATATTTTTCCATAAATTCATAATCTGAATTATAAAGTTCTACTTTATAATTCGATATCAACTGAATGTAATAATAAAAATTCTTCGCTTTACGTGCTTTTCGTGCTTCCGCATAGATAAAACGTAAGATATTTTCTTTACGTTTATCAAGATGCCGTAAAAGAAAAAGATATTTATGTAACTCTTTTTCATTCACATTATCTTCCTCAACAGAAGGATCAAGTTTATAACCAAGTTCAAATGCTTTATCTAGTTGAAGATTAAATGTATTACATTTTTTTTCTATTTCTACAGGTATCGTAGAAATTTCTTGAAACATTTTACAATCTTTCTCGAATGCCTCTAACTCATCACCTAAAGAACTAAAAGCTTTAGGTGATCTATGTCGCAGTAATGATGTTGAGACCAGATCCATTTTATTCAAATGTATTGGAAGTTCACTCATTATCTCACCTCTGTAAGTTTTATATCGTGACTGTTTAGCTTTTTCTTTTTCTAGACGTTGAGTCCTTAAATATTCTATATATTCTATCTGTGAAATATACCTCTTATTGTTACTGAATATTTTTTCATTTTTTTCCATAAATTCATAATCTATAGTATAGAGTTTAATGTTATCATTGGATATCAACTGGCTGTAATAGACAAAATTTTTGTCTTTACGTGCTTTATTTACTTCAGAGTAGACAAGGAATAATATATGTTCTTTATTCTTGTCAAGTTTACGTAGAAGCGAAAGATATCGGTTTAACTCTTTTTCATTGATATACGTATCACTCTCGACATACGGATTCAGCTTATATCCAATCTCGAATGCTTTGGTCACTTGAGGATAAAATGCACGGCATCTCTTTTTTATCTTTTCAGGTATAAAAGAGAGCTTTTCAAACCCTTTACACTCTTCCTGAAATACTTCTAACTCATCCCCTAAAGAACTAAAAACTTCAGGTGAAGCCTGTAAAAATACGCTTGAAACCAATATTAATTTTAAATACTTATAGAACATATCTTTCCTCTATTTTTTTAATACTTGTGATTCATTTTATCTCAAAGAAGCATAATGTTGTATGAAGATTCAATCTTCATCCCCAACATAAGCAAAACGCTCTAATTCTGTTCCTTCAACGATCACTTTTTCCATAAACATCTCATAAGGACGCACCCACAACCCTTCATCACCATATAATGCTTTATAGACAACCATCCACTCTTCCGTTTCAGAGTGCTGTGCTGTCATAAAAACTTCATACAGATTTCCTTTATAATGTCTGTAAATACCTTTTTTTAATTTCATACTAAAATTTCTTTCCTATATCCAATTCGTTTTATACATACTCTTTTTTTCACTATTATTCTATCATAGAATACCTATTCAGTCTCTCTAAAAGTATTTAAAAGTACAATAATTGAACATAAAAAAAAGGAATGTTTATGCCAAAGAATATTTTTAATTGTCCACTGCCTGATGAAAAAGGCTATTTCGGAGAGTATGGTGGGGCTTTTATCCCTCCTCAACTTCAAAGTATTATGGATGAGATCACTACTTCGTATGAAGAGATTCGCCAAGACCCAGAATTTCTCGATGAACTTACTTCACTTTATCAGCATTTTGTAGGTCGTCCAAGCCCTATTTTTCATGCGAAACATCTTTCAGAAAAATACGGTGCAGATATTTACCTCAAAAGAGAAGACCTAAACCATACAGGTGCACACAAGATCAACCACTGTTTGGGAGAAGCTTTATTGGCAAAAAAGATGGGAAAGAAAAAACTTATTGCTGAAACAGGTGCAGGACAACATGGTGTGGCACTAGCAACTGCTGCTGCATTGGTTGGACTTGAATGTGACATCTATATGGGTGAAGTAGATATGGCTAAAGAGCATCCAAATGTAGTACGTATGCATATACTGGGTGCAAATGTCATTCCTGCAACGCATGGACGTCGTACACTCAAAGAGGCAGTAGACAGTGCTTTTGAAGCATACTTAGGAGACCCAGTGACACAATTTTATGCTATTGGTTCTGTTGTAGGGCCACATCCTTTCCCTGGAATGGTAAGAGATTTCCAATCCATCGTAGGAGTAGAAGCCAAAGAGCAATTTGCACAAATGACAGATAGTTTGCCTGACAATCTTGTTGCCTGTGTAGGTGGGGGATCGAATGCCTTAGGACTCTTTACTGCCTTTATGGATGATAAAAATGTTGCCATGCATGGTGTTGAGCCTGCAGGAAGAGATCTTGATGTTCCTGGAGAGCATGCTGCTACTATGACCAAAGGTCAACCTGGTGTCATGCACGGATTTAAATCCTACATGCTTCAAGATGAAAAAGGTGAGCCTGGAGACGTTTACTCTGTAGCAAGTGGCCTTGACTATCCATCTGTGGGACCTCAGCATGCTTATCTTAAAGATATCGGCCGTGTAAACTATGCTTCTATCAATGATAAAGAAGCTATAGATGCATTTTTTGAACTCTCCAGGGAAGAGGGTATCATCCCTGCAATTGAGTCAGCACATGCTGTGGCTTATGCACTCAAATTAGCAAAAGAACCAAACATCGGTACAATCCTTGTCAACCTCTCGGGTCGTGGTGATAAAGATATCGATTTTGTAGTTGAAAACTATGGTAAAGAGTACGGTATCCTATCATAAGGAAACAAGCCTTGATATGCTTTTTGTTCTATATACAAAACAACATATCTTCTACACCGAATAATAAGTAGCCTTGGAGTGATGCACCACCAGGGCAGTAGTACTCTGCTCCGGATGTATTTGGAATGTCTCAGAGAGCTCTATACCAAACTCTTCAGGCTTTAACAAGTCAAAGATAACCCTACTCTGCTCTAAGTCTGGACAAGCAGGATATCCAAACGAATACCTTGCACCCTGATAACGGTTCATACGTACATCACGTAACGAGTGTCCTTCGTTTTCTGCTATGTTTAGGTCTAAACGTATCTGCTTGTGTGCTACTTCTGCCAAAGCTTCTGCCAGTTCTACAGAGAAGCCGTGTACCATGTTGTATTCTAGGTATTTACCTGCATCATATAGCTCTTTTTCATACGCTGAGAACTTAGGTCCCGCAGATACACAAGTCAAAGATATCACATCATGTCTATCATGATGAAAGAAATCACTTAATGCACGGTGAGGTTTTCTACTTTGTCTTGGAAACGAAAAAGTTCCCACAGCATTTCCTATGACTTTATCTAAAGGTTCACGGTTTGCATTGGCATCGACATTCCACCCTTGACTTTCATCAAAAAGGTACAGTTCTTGGTCACTGCTTCTACATGGGTAGTACCCATAGATGATAGTCGGCTCAAACAACTCTTTTTCTATAAACTCTTTTTTCAAACGCTCATAAGCAGGGTAGACAGTTTTGTCTAAGAGTTTTTGGTACTCCTCTTTTGTCATGCCTTTAGATTTGTATCCCCAGTGAAACTTGATGACCGTTCTTTGGTTCACCCAGTTGAAGATCATGTCAAGATCTAAATCATCTTTTTGAAGTACACGTCTACCCCAAAATGGTGGTGTCGGTACAGCTTGTTTTTCTGGCATCTTTAGTTCAGAAAAAGGAGGGATAATGACTTCTTTTTTTACTTTGGTCTCTCGTTCTGCCATATCTCCTGCCAAGCGTGTATCTAGTCCCACAGAGTTATCTTCATTATACTTTTCAATGCGAGACATCGCTATGACCCCATCAAAGGCGTCTCTACAGTAAAAAATAGGCCCTTTATAAATAGGACGACAGAAATCATCCACAAAAGAACGTGTAAGTGCGGCTCCTCCTAAAAGTACAGGAATGGTCATACCCATCTCAGCCATAGTCTCTAAGTTGTCTTTCATCACGGCTGTAGACTTTACGAGCAGTCCTGACATACCAATGGCTTGGATAGGTTGTCTCTCTACTACGTCAAGATACTCCTGCAAGTCTGTTTTTATACCGACATTGACTACTTTAAAACCGTTATTTGAGAGTATGATATCCACAAGGTTTTTACCTACATCATGCACATCCCCTTTAACTGTACCAATAACCAGCGTGGTATCTGTTTCTTTTTCTTGTTTGGTGAGGTATGGGTTTAGGTAGTCCACGGTTGTTTTCATTGTCTCTGCTGATTGGAGTACAAACGGTAACTGCATTTGCCCAGAACCAAAGAGTTCTCCTACTACTTTCATCGCATCAATAAGAATTTCATTGACGATGATGTCTGGGTGTATCTTGTGACGTGCTTCTTCAACTAGAGGTATCATACGCTCTTTGTCCCCATCCATTAGAAGTTTAGCTATCTTCTCTTCATTAGACATCGCCAAATACGCTTCATCATCACCTTCATCTTCTATGCTCACATCTGAGAAGTGCTCGATGAACTTAAAGAGCGAGTTATCGTCTGGATTAAAAAGTAGCTCTTCACATATTTCACGGTCTTCATCACTCATTTTTACCAGTGGGATGATGTGCTTCACATTAATAATAACCGTAGTAAGCCCTGCTTGCAGACAATGGTGCAAAAAGACTGAATTTAAGTAACGTCTGGCATTGACATCCAGTCCAAACGAAATGTTAGAAAGACCCAGTGTCGAACCTACTTCTGGATGACGAATGTGTAACTCGCGTATGGCTTCAAGTGTCTGAATAGCTGCATCACGGTACTCCAAGTCTCCAGAACCTACTGTAAACGTAAGTGTATCAAAAATAAGGTTTCGCGGGTCTATGCCATGACCGTTGACTGCCATATCATACATACGTTCTGCCTGAGCTATTTTGTCCTCTTTGGTCTTTGCCATTCCTACTTCATCAATGGTCAGACAAACCAATGCACAACCAAACTTCTTCGCCAACTTACAGATAGCATGAAACTTCTCTTCACCATCTTCAAGGTTGACAGAGTTGATGATAGGTTTTCCACCGATGCACTTTAGCCCCTCTTCCATCGTATGTACACGTGTAGCATCCGGCATGAGTGGTAATGGTATCTTTTGGTTATACAATTCCATGATCGCTTTCATATCTTTTGCACCATCACGTCCTGCAAACTCTACATTCACATCCAAACAGTGTGCACCATCACGTACCTGTGCTTGACCTACTGTTAAAGTACCTTCATAATCACTTGCGATAATGAGTTCTCTAAAGGCTTTAGAACCTGTGGAGTTAGAACGTTCACCTATGAGTAGTGGTGCAGGCTCCTGGAAAAGTTCAGTCGTGTTAAAAAGTGAAGCAATGCTTGGTTTTATACTACCACTTGGCTTTTTAGGCACTAGAACTTCTACAGCCTTTTTAAGTGCTTGAATATGCTGAGGCGTTGTACCACAACATCCACCAAGAAAACTCACGCCATCATACTCTGTAAATTCCAGTTGTTTTTGGGTAAATTCATCCGGTCCCATTGGATAATAAGTATACCCTCCACGGTTTTGTGGCAGTCCCGCATTGGCATGTACTGAGATAGGTATTGCACAGAGTTCAGAAAGTGTTTTGAGGTGTTTTTTCACCTGATCTGGACCTGTACCACAGTTAAATCCTAAAGAAAGAATATCAAATGGTTCAAGTATGGTCACAATGGTCGTAGCATCGGTACCAATAAGCATGGATCCACTAAGTTCTATCGTTACAGAAACCATAATAGGAAGGTGGACATTTCTCTCTTCATTTGCATCCTGGCAGGCATGCAAAGCTGCTTTGATCTGTAAAGGGTCTTGACATGTTTCTAAAAGAAAGACATCACATCCCCCATCTATGAGTCCTAAAGCACAAAGTTTATACCCTTCATACATTTCATCATAGTGAATGTGTCCAAGTGAAGGAAGTTTTGTCCCCGGTCCTATCGAACCTAAGACAAACTTTGGTGACTCTTGCGTTCCATATTCATTACATACTTCTTTTACAAGCTGTGCACCTTTTTTAGAAAGTTCATACGCACGCTCACCCATCTGATACTCATCAAGTACCCATGGCATAGTACCAAATGTGTTCGTCTTAAGCAGGTCAGCACCAGCCATAGCATAACGCTTATGGATACGTCCTATAAGCTCTGATGCGGTGTGGTTAAGCAGTTCATTACACCCCTCTTGATCCACACCTTTATCATCTATCCATGCCTCAGCTGGAACTTTAAGGTCTTGTATCTGTGTACCCATTGCACCATCGATGACGAGTATACGCTCTTGTAAAAGTGATTTGATTGTTTCTGTAATAGACAAAAAACGCCCCTTTATCATAATTCTGTAATTGTAGCAAAGTATGCGGAAAATATGATTAAATCTCTGCTATAAGCTATAGTATTATGTCCATATAAGCTATAGATAGATATTATATAATTTATAATATCAAATGCTAAACTCATTGTGAAGTGAGGACAGAAAGTTATGGGTCTCTATGAAGATTGCCAAACTGCCAAATACGTTTCATCTACATTTGTGCTTCATTTTGTCCTATAAAACTTTTAATGCAACGTATCTATTATCCATGGAGAAAAAATGGGAAAAACAATTAAAAACATTATCACTGGTAAAGAAATCATAAAACCAGACCCTGTGGATATAGAAGTGCCATTTGATGGTGGTGTAATGATCACTGAAACGGATCCAGCTGGTATTATTACATATGCTAACCGTAAATTTCGTGAGCTTACTGGCTATACTAAAGAAGAACTTATCGGTGCACCACATAGCATTAACAGACATCCGGACATGCCAAAAGCAGCATTTAAAGGATTATGGGAAACAATTAAAGGTGGTAACTACTGGGAAGGTTTTGTTAAAAACATGACAAGCGAGGGGAAATACTATCTTGTTGTCGTATGGATAAAACCTAAACTGGATGATGATGGCAATATCATTGGATACATTGCAGGAAGAAAAATTCCAGATAAAGACTTAATGCAAAGAGCTTTAGACCAATATAAGGTCATGAAGCATGACGAGATGTAGTTAATGGGCTTGACCCATTAACCTTTTTTCAAAAACTATAAACTTTTTTTCGCTTCTTGCAATGCACTGATCACTGCATCTATATTTGCTTTAGGAATATGTACTTTCCAATCCGGTTCTTCAGCAGCTGCCTGAAGTGAAATACCAATACTTGCAACACTTTCACTCTTTGGGCCATAAGGTTCAGATACTGTAGTAATACTGATCTTACCATCTTTTGTACCACTCAAAGTCATTTCGTCTATTTTCGTTACTGTTCCGCTCATAATTTATCCTTTTTAATTTAATATAGTCTCCTTGAGAATGAGCAAAGCCCATGCTCAATTGCCCGAAGGAAATGCCCTTGGGTGCCTCTCACTTCTAGCTCAAAAAGCTGATGTAGGAAATCACTAAATGATTATATCACAAATAATTAACTATTTTTTTCCTTTTACCAAACCCATCATTTTTGCTTGCAAACGCAACCACATTTTATGATCTATTGCAGGAAAACCTGCATAGGTTTTACCCCCTTCAAGAGTCTTGGTAACACCACCTTTCCCTGCAATGGTTGCAAAAGCACCCACTTCCAAATGTCCTGCAGTGGCACTCTGTCCACCCATCACTACATTTCTGCCTAAAGTGGTAGAACCTGCAAGACCTACTTGAGCAGCACAAAGGCTATGCTCGCCGACATCACAGTTGTGTGCAATTTGTATAAGGTTATCCAGTTTGGTACCTTTACGTATATATGTTGTACCAAATACTGCTCTGTCTATGGCACAGTTTGCACCTATCTCTACATTGTCTTCCACCACCACATTACCATTCTGATAGATCTTTACATGTTCGCCAAGCTTTGTATGTGCAAAACCATATCCATCACAACCAATGACTGTACCGCTGTGAATAATACACTCCGAACCAATTTGTGTATGATGGTACAAGGTCACGTTTGGATGAAGAATAGTCCCTGAACCTATAGTGACATTATCACCCACATAACAGCCTGCAAGGAGTGTGACATTATTCCCAAGTGTGACATTTTTACCAAAAGAGACGTTTTTATCTATATCACATCCCTCACCTAAAGTAGGCTGCTCTGCTACACTCTCAAGTTTATGTGCAAAGAACTTAGAGGCCAGTGCCAATTTGAGATACGCTTCATCAGTAATAAGGGCTATCGTACCAGATGGTAATAATTCAGCATGCTTCTCATCTATCAATACAGCAGCTGCTTTGGTCTCTGTCAGCTGTGAAGCATATTTACTATCTGTAAAAAAACTAAGCTGTGAAGGAGTAGCTTCGCTCAGTGTATGTATACCATCTATAGTAAGGTCTTCACCATGAAAATCTATGCCAATAGCTTCTGTTATTTTGGAGAGTGGGTAAGTCATAAAGTAATCCTTTTAACTTAAAGTAGGTGTCACTTCCCTACAAGGAAAGTGACAGAAGTAGAATAGTTTTTATCTTTCTATAGCCACAACACCACCACGTACAACCTCAGAAGGATTGTAGCGCTGTGCTGCTTCTATGAAATGCTGTATACGTTTTGGTTCATCTGCTACCATAGCAATGATCATCTCTTTACCAACATTTGCTATACCGCCATTATATGCTGCACATAATGCACCGATATCACTTAAATGTTCAGTGATAGGAAACTTCACTAACACCATCTCTTTTTCAACCATCTCTTCATGCTCGATCACCTTATAAACAGGGATAAGTTTATGTAGTTGCTTAGTGATTTGTTCCATTACTTTAGGAGAACCATTCGTTTCAATTGTAATGTGTGACATCTCACTGTCTGGTATAGGTGCAACAGTAAGTGACGCGATGTTGTACCCACGTGCTGCAAAAAGTGATGTTACACGTGCAAGCACAGAACTTTCATTTAATACAATAACAGAAATAACACGTCTTTCATTCATAGAATTTTCCATTATTCCTCTCCTTTTTGTGGTAACATCATATTGAAGAGTGCCCCACCTGATGGTACCATAGGAAGTACGTTCTCAAAACGATTTACAGCAACATTCATAAAACATACTTTGTCTTGTTCTATCGCATCTTTAATAGCCGCATCAAACTCAGCTTTAGTTGTAACATCATACCCTATACCGCCACATGCCTCAGCCAAGGCTTTCCAGTTTGGTTGGAAGGTCAAGTCTGTCTCAGAATAACGCTTTTCATAAAAAAACGTTTGCCACTGTCTAACCATCCCTAAGAAATGGTTATTGAGTATAAGGTTAATGACTGGTATTTTATATTCCGCTGCTGTTACGAGCTCTTGCATATTCATCAAGATCGAACCGTCACCTGTCACATTGATAACTGTTTTATCGGGGAAAGCTTTTTTGGCACCGATCGCTGCAGGAAACCCAAAGCCCATTGTTCCTAATCCACCGGAATTGATCCATTGGCGTGGTCTATCAAACGGATAATGTTGCGCTGCCCACATTTGGTGTTGTCCAACGTCTGAAGTGATGATGGCATTCTCACCTATAAGCTCACCTATACGTTCTATGGCCCATTGTGGCTTGATAACTTCATCCGAATCAACATATGATTGAGGGTGAAGTTCATCATAACGCTTCAGTATCTCTCTCCATGCCTGGAATCTGTCTGTATCTATACCGTCAAGAAGTGGTAACATCACTTCAAGTACTTCAGTTATATCACCTACAATAGGATAGTCAACATCAACAAGTTTACCAATATTCGCAGCATCGATGTCTACATGGATGATATCAGCATATTTTGCAAATTCAGAAAGCTTACCTGTAACCCTGTCATCAAATCTGGCACCAAGAGAGATAACTAGATCTGTCTCTGACATCGCCATATTGGATGCATAGTTTCCATGCATTCCCAACATACCAAGAAGCAATGGATTCTTTGCACCCAATACACCTCTTGCCATTAATGTTTCAACCGCTGGTATCTGTGTTTTTAGTGCTAATTCACGTACAAGATCACTTGCATTTGAAAGTACAGTTCCACCACCAATGTAAAGCAAAGGTTTTTTTGCTTTTTTCATCGCTTCAACCGCTTTTTCTATCTGTCTTTTATTTCCTTTGTATGTTGGTTTATACGTAGGAATATCTACAGAATCAGGATAGACAAACTCACCGATATCTACAGTAATATCTTTAGGTATATCTATCAGTACCGGTCCCGGTCTTCCTGAACGTGCAATGTAAAATGCTTCTTTCAACAAACGAGGGAGCTCTTCAAGTGAACGTACCAAAAAGTTATGTTTTGTACATGGTCTAGATATACCTACAGCATCAATCTCTTGAAATCCATCTGTACCGATAAGCGCCATTGGTACCTGTCCAGAGATAACGACCATAGGAATTGAATCCATATATGCTGTAGCAAGTCCAGTGACCGCGTTTGTAAACCCTGGTCCACTTGTAACCATAGCGACACCCACTTCACCCGTAGCTCTTGCATAACCATCTGCTGCATGAACAGATGCTTGTTCGTGACGGTTCAAGATATGCTCAAACCCCTCTTGCTTGTAAATTTCATCATAAACGTGCATGATAGCTCCGCCAGGGTAACCAAATACGGTCTTAACACCCTCAGCGATAATTGCTTCACATACCATTTGTGCACCACTCATCTGCATGGTTTACACTCCATTAAAATATATTTTTTTGATTATAGCTAAAAAAGATTAGAGGCGACACCTCCTAAAAGTAAAATCAAATCAATATACTCTTTTTGCTTGATTAAAATCATGAAAAAGTTACACCTCTTTGGTTATACTATTTCTATGAATTTTACACAAGCGATAGAGATTGCAAAAAACATTTATTGGGTCGGTATGTATCTTGAAAATGACCCTTTTCAGTGTCACCCCTACTTTATAGAAAATGGTAGTGAATCTATTTTGATTGATCCAGGTTCTATGCTGGAATTTGATGCAGTAGTAAAAAAGATAAACTCTATTTCTTCTATGCATGCCATTAAATATATCATCTTGCATCATCAAGACCCTGATCTGGCAGCATCCGTACCTGAGATGGAGAAGCTTATCAATCGTGATGATCTACTGATTATCACCCATAGCCGTATGGTACCTCTTGTGAAGCATTATATGATCAAATCTGACTATTATGAGATTGATAAACATCAATATAAACTTGATAGTAATAACTTACATCTGACGTTTTTAACCACACCTTACTGTCATTCTCCAGGGGCATTTGTGACGTATGAACCTTCCACCAAAACGCTTTTCTCCGGCGATATATTTGGAGGTATTGAAGAGTCTTGGGAATTTTATGCCGGGGATGACTATTTTGAAAAAGCAAAGCAGTTTCATGCAGAATATATGCCAAGTAGAGATATCTTTAACTATGCCCTTTCAAAGATAGAGACTCTAAATATAAATCTCATCGCACCGCAACATGGTTCTATTATTGAGAAAGAGAGAATTACTCCACTTATCGCACAGATGAAAGCACTTGAATGTGGTCTCTATATCGAAGAGGGATATCGTGATGCACTTATTGATACCATTGAAGCATTGAAAGAGAAAGATCTTGCTCTTCTCGCATCACTGAGTGAGCTCAAAGAGAAAGAGGAGCTTCTTTTTCAAAAAGCCAAAATGGCTGATATGGGAGAGATGATAGGAAATATCGCCCATCAATGGCGTCAACCTTTAGCAGTGAACAATACACTCATCGCTATCTTGAAAGAAAAAAATGAAAGACAAACACTGCAAGCTGATGAACTTTCTCAAAAGTTAAGAGAGATGGAAAACAGTATCCAATACATGTCACGTACAATAGATGATTTTATGCATTTTTATCATCCCAATAAAGAAAAAATAACTTTTTGTGTTTCCAGAGTTGTTGAGCATGCATTAGAGATTACTCATCCAATGCTAAATAAAGCAAATATTGAGATCCGTTTCAAAAGTAATACTGCATTTTATGTGAATGGGTATATGAATGAGTACATGCAAGTACTTATCTCCATTTTAACCAATGCAAAAGACACCTTATCCCATAGAAAAGTAAAAAATGCTTATATCCAAATAGATCTATTTGAAACGGATGATACTGTTGTACTGAAAATAAGTGATAATGCAGGGGGAATTAAAAAAGAACATATGCATCGTATCTTTGACCCTTATTTCACAACAAAACATAAATCTATGGGAACAGGCTTAGGTCTTTACATTTCTAAAATGATTATCGAAAAAAATATGAATGGGATTTTAAGTGTGGAGAACACTAAAGAGGGTGCAACATTTAGTATAACTATGGAGAAAGCAGATGCCTAGTAAAAAAATATGTGATATATCTATTTTGATCGCAGAAGATGAAAAAAAACTTTTAAACTCTATGGTAGAGTATTTAGAACTTTTTTTTGAAAATGTATATACAGCAGAAGATGGTTTAACCGCCTATGAGATTTATAAAAAGCAGAAGCCGGATATCATCATTGCAGATATTCATATGCCTCATCTTGATGGCCTCTCTATGATAGAAAAGATCCGAGAAAAAGACTTAAAAACAAAAATTATCATCACTACAGCACACTCTGAGAAAGAGAAACTGATGCAAGCCATAGAATTCCATTTGGTAAAATATCTGATAAAACCTGTCCAAAGTGACAGACTCAAAGAGATTCTCCTTTCACTTGTTGATGAACTACGACAAGAGAGAGATTATGTCTATTTCAAAGAAGCGTTTTATTGGGATAAGACAAAAAAAAGACTGTTTCATAATGAAGATGAAATTGAGTTAAAGCCAAAAGAGCGAAAAGTGCTTGAGCTTCTCTGTTATCGTACCAATCAAAGTATTTCATCTATTGATATCTATAACTATCTTTATGAAGATCAACCAGAACGTGACTTTTCTTCAAACGCCATCACTTCTCTCATGAAACGTATCCGTCAAAAACTTCCAAAAGGGACCATAAAAAGTAGTTATGGTGTAGGCTATATCTTACAAACAAAATAAAAATAAAAGAATTTTATATTTTGACAAACTTTGACAAACTCTTTGTCTATACTTCTATTTAAGAGGTGAAAATAAAGTACTTACTACCCCCCCCCTTGTAATGTACCCAGAAAAAACACCTCTATATTACTACACTAACCATAGAGTATCTCCCCCCTGTTACTCATAAATCATAGACGCTTTTCTTCATGTCTTACTTCTTTTTTTAAACTGGTTAGTGTAGTGATAAACATGCTTCTAAAGCGACACCTTCACGTAAGCCATCATCTATCACTATACAACTTTCAAACGCCAATAGAGAGAAGAGTTGTTTATAGATAAGTATACCTGCAGCGATAAGATCAGAACGTCCTGTACCTACGGCTATTTCTCTCTCTTCAAATGGCATGGAAAGTAATTTTTGTAAGTAGATATCCAACTCACCTACTTCAAGTGACGTACCGTTTATCTTTGAAGCATCATACGTTTCGTAGTTTTGTCCAAGTTTCATAGCCGCTACGGTTGTAGGAGTCCCAGCTGTGGCTACAAAGGTATTTACTTTACCTTTGTTCTCATATACTTGGGTACAAAATATTTGCATATCAGCCATCTCTTTGTGAAGTACTTTTTCTATGTTCTCCAATGTTTCATGAGTTTGGGCAATGGTCACTATCCCTACGGGAAAACTTTTAGAAATAGTCTCATTTGCATAATGAAAGATAAGTTCAGTAGATCCCCCGCCTATATCTATAAGTACAAAACTGTCCGAAGCATGTTGCAGTGTTGTGAGTCTATGCTTTACGGAGAGTAAAGTAAGTCTTGCTTCTTCTTCTCCAGAGATGATCTCGAAAGTCACACCTGTCTCTTTTTTGATTTGTGTAAGAATTTCATCTGAATTTGCTGCTCTTCGTACAGCTTCAGTTGTCACTGCCCTTACTACAGAAGAAGAAAAGTCTATCTGTTCTTGTGCTTCCTGAATAGCAGAAATAACTCTTTTGACAGCTTCATTATTGATCGTGCCATACTGCACTAAACCATCTGCCGTTTTAACGGTCTTTTCATACTCAGATATCTGTTTACGTGTAGTACAGTCATACTCTAATACACGTAAAGTATTTGAACCTAGATCTATCGCTATCATTAATGCTCTTCTTTAAAAGAAAATCCACCCTCTTTTAATTGTGCTCTTATCTGTGCTTGATGTTCTACACCTTTAGTCTCCAGAGAAACAGAAACATGTGCATCACCAAACTCTAGATCTATAGACGTTCTATCATATCCTATCTGCACAATATTTGCACCTATTTTTGTAAGTATCTCAGTAAATGACTGTAACGCTCCCGGTCTATCTACAAGAGTTACAAGAAGTTTCATCTTACGTGCAGATTTCATAAGTCCTTTTTCAATAATAAGAGAAAGCATCGTAACATCGATATTTCCTCCACTAAGTACCACACCTACCTTTGATCTCTCAGGTAAATCAATCTTTCCATGTAAAAGTGCAGCAACACCTACCGCACCTGCACCCTCTACCAATACTTTTTGTTTTTCCAATAAAAAGAGTATAGCAGAAGCGATCTCATCTTCTCCCACGGTCTCAAATACATCCACATTCTTTAAGATATATTCTAAAGTGATCGGTGAAGTATCTCGTACTGCTATACCATCTGCGATAGTTCTCACAGAAGTTGTGTCTATAGGCGTTTTTGCATCGTAAGAGGTTTTCATCGCAGGTGCTCCGGCTGAAGAGATACCTATGACCTTACACTCAGGATTGAGTGCTTTACTTGCTACAGACATACCTGAGATAAGCCCTCCTCCACCTACAGGAACTACAAGTGCATCAAGATCAGCTATCTCATCAAACATTTCAAGCGTCACAGTCCCTTGTCCTGACATCACTTCATCATCTGCAAAAGGATGCACAAAAGCATAGTTGTTCTCTTCACCAAATGTCACGGCATACGCATAAGCTTCATCATAGTTAGCTCCATGAAGTATCACATTGGCACCAAATTCTTTCACACCCATGACTTTAGTAAGCGGTGTTGATTCTGGCATTACAATAGTTGCTTCGATACCAAAGTGTTTTGCTGAAAAAGCCACACCCTGTGCATGATTACCCGCAGATGCAGCGACAACACCACCTCTGTCACCCGCTTCTATAAGAGAAGCAATTTTATTAAAAGCCCCTCTGAGTTTAAATGCTCCTGTACGCTGTAAATTTTCTTTTTTCA
>NZ_JBFENQ010000010.1:0-26357 GCF_041551015.1 Sulfurovum sp.
ACCGTTCCCTTAAGCCTCTTCAGGATACTCAACATCCTAAATCTTCTAATAATCTCTATACCATTCAGTTCATCCCCATGAATGGCGGCACTGATAAAAACAATCGGTCCGTCTTTTTTACCTCTAATCACCCTGACTGGTAACTTCGTAGGTGTATTATACATCTTGGGTAATTCAAGACTAACCGTTACATTGACACCTCTGGGTATCACTACCCCACCTAGCACAAATTGTGAATGAGGCATTTTAAGCTCCGATGTTATCTTTTTTAAGACGACGTTTTTTATTATCTTCTATAGGTGAGATACTTGCCCCAATATAATTCATGATCTTACCTGCTATATCAACACCCGTAGCTTTCTCTATACCTTCAAGTCCTGGTGAAGAGTTAACTTCCATGACCAAAGGTCCACGGTCAGAAGGAATCATATCCACACCACAGACACCCAGTCCCATGGCTTTAGCTGCTGCTAGGGCCATAGATTTTTCTTTTCTATTGAGCTTATAAGCAGTAGCACTTCCCCCTTGATGAAGATTGGAACGGAAGTCTCCCTCTGCACCCTGACGCTTCATAGCACCAACTACTTCGCCATTGACAACTAATGCACGTATGTCAGCCCCTCCAGCCTCTTTAATGAACTCTTGTACCAAAAGGTTTACATCCATTCCATAAAAAGCATCCAAAACTGACTGTGCAGCTTTTTGTGTTTCTGCCAATACAACACCGACACCCTGGGTCCCCTCAAGGATTTTAAGTACTAATGGTGTACCGCCGCTGAGTTTAATAACATCTTTGGCATTGGCCTTATTGGACGCAAAAACGGTCTTAGGCATATCTACACCTTGTCTTGACAAAACTTGAAGGCTTCTAAGTTTATCTCTAGATCTTGCAATGGCAAGATTTCCTGCCACACTGAAAGCACCCATGATCTCAAAGTGACGTACCATCGCAGTACCAAAAAAGGTACGACTTGCGCCAATGCGGGGGATAATGGCATCAGGAACAGGTAGAAGTTCCCCATTATAGATTACTGCCAACTCATCCTTTATAATTTCTATGGTACACATCAAGTAATCAATCACACGAATATCCCATCCTTTTGCCTCACCAGCCTCTATCAATCTTTTGGTTGAATATAATGTTGAATTTCTTGAAAGTATGTAAACCGTCATTTATTTGTCCTTTTTTGTTATATATTTGTGAGAAACATCTATCAGATAATGATGTGAAAGAAAACGTCTCCCTATTAACATAGGATACTTCATATTCTCACGGTTTGTCAACGATATTTCTGCTTCATAAGTTTTGTATCCCAGTTTTATTGAGGATTTTATAAAAATTCTCTCTTCACTTCTCCCATTTGAACTTTTGACTCTTTTGATCTTATATATAGGTAGCGTTATCTTTTTCCCATGATAAGCTTCATGTACTTCATCATGAAGTAAAAAAGTAACTACATCACCTTCAACCTTCATATCATCACAATGCAAGGAGCAGGAATCTGCTCCAGTGTCTATCTTAGCGTCTAAGTCAAACAGTTCGATCTCTGGTAGATCAACTGATTCTATATATCCCACTACTTCCATTTTTTTCCTTTTTTATTATAGGTAAAGGGCTTCAAGCACTTTTATTGCATCCATTAATGCAGCCATAGAGACTGTCTCACTAGTGGTATGATAGCCTGTTGTAGGCAATTGAAAAGTTGTACCTTGTATACTTCCCTCACTTGCATTCACTAAACGACCCATTTCCGTACTTCCTAATGAATAAGGTGCACGATTTTTCTCTGCAAGTTCCTTATTTATATTCTCTATGAATTCATCTTTATAGCCATATTTAATTGACAATTTATTACAAATATCTATGATCTTTGGGCTCAATGATGATGAGAACTTTGCATTTGCATCTTTATGACGTAGTACAATATGCTGTGCATCAGCACTTTTCCTATCTGGATAGGGGCTGGTGTCAAGCACCAAAAGTTCATCTGTACTAATGTCTCGCCCTCTAAACCACTCCAATAAAAAACGCCAACTTTTACCTACTTCTTCTTGCGCCGTAAAAAAAGCTCTTCCCTGATATCCTCTCTCATACAGAAAAAGAATGATGGCAGCACTTAGTACATTATCAAGTTGAGCAGAAAGATGTTCATCTTCATAGCTCAAAGTATCCACATAAGCTACAGGAGTGCCTGCATGCAGATGCTCCAAACCTTTAACGTTAAAAAGTAAATTTACTCTGCGCTCACAAAAATAGGCATTGTCAATTTCGCCTAACCCCAGATAGGCTCCAGACCAAGGATCATAAGCCTGAACACGTTGATGCATAAAACGTTCTTTAATATCCCTATACGTCTTTTCTGCCACAGAGTCTCCTGTCAAGTCTCCTCTGTTTTGTGCAGTAAACGCAGCATATTGAAATTCATTAGGTCCCGTACACACCAAACCATGACGATCAATATGTGCACTGATCATTCCACTATCTGGATCATTTCCTTCTGCAACTAAAACACCTTCATGCAGTGCAGCTTGGATACCGATCACTTCAAGTTCTTTTTTCAAAAAAAGAAAAAAGTAGTGTTCTGCACCAACTACAGAAGGTGTCCTAATAAGCTGTTTCAGAATATCTAAGAAACGGCTCATTTCTACGGTGGAAGCGCCTGTTTCTCGAATATGTTTTAAAAAAATCTCTTTGAACAATATTATCTTTTTCCTTTAACTGAAATACTAAGATATTATATCATTTTTATAACCTAATTACTCAACTCTTCATAGAACCATCTATGTACTATTCATCGAAAAGTTTTTTCCACAGCGCACTACTTAAGCAATGTATTAAAATTAGGATCATTTGAATCGACTTTATAAAAAAAGGCCATAACGTTCTTAACTTTTTTCTTTGTATTTTAAAATGATATAATCATCACCTATTTATATATCAATAAATGATACAATAAACAAGCCTTTTAATATCAAATGATGTAATGGTTATATATGATATTCATATCAAAAGTGAGAATAGAATGACAAATAGCAAAAAAAAATGGATATGGGAGCATGCAGATTATCCTAACTTTCCATATGATAAAGACAGAATAAAAGAGAAGTTGAGAAGGGTTGAATACCTAAGAGGGCTACTTGCAGGTATTCTTTCTTTTGCAAACAAAAAAGATCTTGATCAGCTTGAAATAACCAGTATTACAGATGAGATAATCGGTACTTCTCAAATAGAAGGAGAGTACCTGAGAAGAGAGAGTGTAAAAGACTCAGTAGCAAATGCAATTAACAGTGAATACACTTCAGCAAAAGATATGTCTACAAGGCATACCGATAACCTTGCAGAGCTTACGCTGGACAGTTATCGAAACAATGAGCCTTTATCTCTTGAAAGACTGCATGGCTGGCACAATGCAATTTTTGCAAACACTAGTGGCTACGAAGGCATCAAAAAAATAACTATAGGTGCATTTAGAAACTATGATGATATGAAAGTTGTTGAAAATTTATTTGGCAGAGAAGGCAAAATTGTAAAATACATTGCTCCTCCCCATCATCTTATAACAAAAGATATTGAAGCATTAATAGAATATTGTAATACAAGTGATGAGAATCCTTACATAAAAAGTGCATTAGCACACTTATGGTTTGTCTCTATACACCCTTATGATGATGGGAATGGCCGGATCTCTAGAGCTATTGCAGATTATATTCTTTCTCGTGATACACAAGATGAGTACAAAATATATTCTATGGCTACTGCAATATACGCAAAGCGTGTAGAGTATTATAATACTTTGGATATGACTACCAACTTGCGCAAGAATAGACATTACGACTTCACCCTCTGGATAGAGTGGAATATAGATATTCTTATTAGTGCTCTGGAGAAATCTCATAAAAATATTCTCTTTATAATAAAGAAGACGAAGTTTTGGGACAAATATAGAGAAGTTAAATTAACCAAAAATCATATACAGTTCCTAGATGCTTTCATAGATGGTCTTTTAAAAAGTAAAAAAAACGAATTTTCAAATAATGACTACAGGAAAATTACGGGAGCCAGTTCTGTGACTGCAAGCAGACATATTAAAAAACTGCTTGAATGTGGGTGTATTAGGAAGATAGAAGGAAAAGCAAAACGAAATGCCAGCTACACTCTCATATTTGACGAAGCGAATTAAAAAATAGTGATTCCTGTCTGTTTTCCTTGCTTTTTCTTATTTTAATAAGTTATTCAAACCTTATAAAATAATCTATATATTTTACTTCCTTAGATCTATTGATTTATCAAACTCTATATTATACTTTTTAAGTATGGCACTTTGTTTTGCTTGGGCCTCTTCTCTATCAATGATCACTTTCACACCATCATTGTCTTCCAAGACGATATACTGACTCTTCACTGCTTCCATCTTTTGATAAAATTCTTTAAAGTTTTTAAATGGTTCTCCGTTAACTTTATCTATGGGCCACATTGCAAAATCATTGTCTCCTCTACTCATATCTGAAGCCAATACTTTCAGTAGAACCACAACTTCACTTTTATCTTTTTCTTGCCATTTTCCAGCCAAATTGCTCAGCTTTAAACGGTTAAGGTTTGTGGATACAATGAGGTTTCTAGTTAAAGGAGAAAAGACATATCCACCATAAACAAAATAACTCGGCATCTCATCATAACGTGTTGTTTTGACCAAATACATATCGTCAGCTGTGTAATCTAAATCTGCTTCAACTTGCATATTTTTCTTATCACGGATGATATCAAGCTTTATTTTTTCACCCATTTGATAGGCATCTACAAAATGCTGATAATGTGTAAACTCATGTTTTCTAAACTCTACCGTCCCGTCATTTTCCACATTGTGCCCGTCTACTGCAGTTAATATGTCACCTTCCTGAAGCAATCCTGCAAGCGATGAATTGTGAACCACTTTCACAATCAGTTTCCCGCTGACATTATCATCAAGTCCATAGTAGCGTCTCATGGCTGGATTTTCCAATTTTTGTGTACCTAAACCCAAATCTGCAAACCCGTCATACTTTCCATCTTTCATATCTTCTATGAAATGTTTCACCATATTCACAGGTACCAAGTAACCAATGTTTTGAGACTTGCTTATCATTTGCATCACAACACCGACTATCTTCCCATCTGAGAGTGCAGGACCTCCAGAATTTCCAGGGTTCACTGCAGCATCTACCTGGACTGCCAAAAAAGACTCACCACTATGTGCATAGGTATGATGTTCTATACGTGAAACTACTCCAATCGTTGCAGAGAGAGTACTTCCTCCCATAGGATAACCATAAACAACAATTTTTTGTTCAACATTGGGAAGTGAACCAAAAGTGAGCGGTTTTACCCCTTCAAAAAATGCCTTTTCCTCTACTTTTAAGAGTGCCAGATCCGCCTGATGGGAAACTGCATACACTTTGGCGATATAGCGTTTACGTTGACCATAACGCTGTACTTCTAAAAAGGCTTGGTCAGCTACGACATGTGCATTCGTAAGAATGTATCCACCTTCTATAATGGCACCAGAACCTGTACTACTGCGCATTGAACTGTTCCAAGGTTCTTGGTAGTTTGGTATTTTTGCATTGGTGTAGATTTTAACGATAGCTTCTTTGGTACCATTTTCTTGATGTGCACTTGCAGTTAAAAAGAGTGTATTTAGTAGCACCATCCATATTATTTTACGAATTGGCATTTAGTACCTCTCTACAGTGATTTTCATTTCTTCTCATACTAATCCCCTAAAATCTTCTGCATCTACGCAGGTGATATTTCGTTTTTTTGCTTCTTGTACCATAAGACCTGCTTCTTCTGAAGAGAGTAAATTTTTCTCTTCATCATAAAGTCTAGCAGAACATACCCCACAACTTGGACTTCTATCCTTACCTATAAACAGATCTACATCTGGGTGTGTATCAAAAAATAGTGTAGCATATTGAATGATAGGAGTAGATAAATCTTCTCCATTTAAATTGGATATGGCTTTATGCCCTTCTTGTGTTTCTATCAGATCCATCGTAGGACGAGGCGTACCAAAGGCAAAATCTTCAGGACAAAAACGAATAAGTTGGGCATCTTTTAATTGTTCCAAAAGTATTTCATTTTTGTTGTCTGTCGCATCATAGCGACACTTTTCACCCAAAAGACAAGCAGAAATGGCGACCTTTTTCATATTTAATATATAAAGAGTAACGCATAAACCCAAGCACCGGTTAACATAGTTAATATAATGCCTATAAAAGTGCGTATTCCATCTTTTTTATGTGCCTCAGAATAAAGTCCTGGAAGCGTAGATTGTCTTTTATAACGCTTTGCATAATAAAGTGTCATTACCCATAAAATCAATGTAATTACAGAGATGATGATATGAAAAATCAATACATACAAGAGATAATCATGTGATACAGAACTACCTTCCATCAGATTCTTGTATCCACCCTCCATACGCACGCCATATTCAAAAAATCCCACTACGATCACAGATGTTATAAAAAGTAGTTTCTGTACCTTTTCATGTGCACTATAATTCTTTTTCTTGGCAAGCATGATCGCCCCATAAATCAAAAAAGGTAACGCTGCAACAATTACAGATACAATATCCATAAAAAGTGGTGCCCTCGTTCCTAAAAACCCTGCTTGAAATATATAATCCATAAAAACCCTTATTTATTTAATTTTTTAGCAAATCACAATTGACTTGACTTCAGTAAACTCTTCAAGTGCCCACTTAGGACCTTCTCTTCCTACACCTGAAAGCTTGGCACCACCATAAGGCTGTACATCAAAACGAAGCGTTGGTATATCATTGATGACCACACCGCCACACTCGGCATCTTCTATAAATGCCTGTGTCATTTTCAGATCATTGGTGAAAATAGAAAACTGTAAGCCGTATGGTGAATCATTCATTTTTTCTACTGCCGTTTCATAGTCTGCTACAGCTACCAAACTTACGATAGGTGCGAATACTTCTTCACAGATGATCTTCATGTCATCTGTAACATCTGCCATAACTGTTGGAGTGAAGATACCATCTACCTCTACACCGCCTGCGATGACTTTTGCCCCTTCACTTTTTGCTGAAGCTATCCATCCATTCGCTCTTTGTTTAGACTCATCATCTATCAACGGTCCCATAAATGTATCTTCTTCATATGGTGAACCGACTTTCAGTTTGTTCGTCTCTTGTGCTATAAGTTCTGCAAACGCTTCATAAACCTCTTCATTCACATAAATACGCTGAAGAGAAATACACACTTGTCCCGAGTTATAAAAAGCACCAAAAGCACAACGTGCAGCTGCGAGAGCTAGGTCTGCACTTTTATCTATATAAGTTGCAGCATTACCGCCAAGCTCAAGGCTTACTTTCTTAATACCTGCCTGTTTCGTAATAATGTTTCCTACTGGCACAGAACCTGTAAAACTGATCACCCTTGGAATGTCACTTTGTACCAAGGTCGAACCCACCTCAGCATCACCATATACTACAGAGAGTGCATCTTTAATGGCATAATCCGAGTCTACAAAAAGCTTTGCAAACATATAAGCTGTCATAGGTGCTTCAGGTGTAGGTTTCAGTACAACACAGTTTCCTGCACCTAATGCGGGGGCTATCTTATGTGCTACAAGATTCAGAGGAAAATTAAACGGTGTGATACAGGCAACTACTCCAACAGGTTCCCGTCTAAAATATGCCAATGTTTTTTTACCGCTAGGCATAATGTCTGTAGGCAGTGTTTCTCCTGAAAGATTTGCAAGTTCCATCACAGTGATCTTGATCGTTTCCACACAACGTTCTACTTCGATACGTGAAAATGCGATAGGCTTTGCCACTTCTTTCGCCAACATCAAAGCAAAGGCTTCTTTCTCTTCTGTAAGTCTTTTAGCTACATCCTCCAGCCATAAAATACGCTGAGACAATGGTGATCTGGCTGCTTCTTTACTTGCAGCTTTAGCAATGTTGAGTGCCTTAAGTGTGTCGTCCACATCACATACAGGAGCTGTACTTACCACAGTACCATCAAAAGGACTCATTCGTTCCTGTTGTACTTCTTTATTTTCTTCAGTAGAACCAAAAAATATTTTGGCTTGTGCTATATTAGACATTGTTGTACCTTATTTGTAAAATTGTTTGATTATAGCAAATTGGGGATAAAAGGTAATGGAGTTTTATTTATTTCGTTTTGCATGACTGCAAGAAGCCTCATCACAGTAACTTTTTTTGAATACAAATTTATACAAAAAATTCTTTAACCATCAAGTAGATTTATTAACTCTTAAACGTATTTGTTTCAATAATATTGAGAAGTGCTGCTTCGTCAAGTATTGTTACTATATGATTATCTATAGTAATAATATTTCCTTTTTTAAGTTTACTTAGAGTTCGAGATAATGTTTCAGGGGTTATGTTAAGTGTCATTGCTATTTCAGTGTTTTTAAGAGATTCAAATATTGAAGGATTATTATATATCAAGTCTGCTATTTTGGCTACAGAAGAGAAAATGGTCTCTTTATGAAGTACGTCTGCATGCAGTTTCATTCTTTCAGACATTAGCTTGACAAGTGATCGAGAAAAATTTGCATCCTGAAGATATTCATCAAATTTCTCCATTGGTAAAAGCCCTATAATGCCGTCAGTTATAAATTCGCATGTCGCAGGGAATGGTATCTTTTCAAATGAGGCAAAATAGGCAACAACAATAGGTGCGATAAAATTATGCATATGTAATTGGGTACCGTTAGGAGAAGTTTTATAAAGTTTTACCGTTCCATCAAGCAAAATTTGTAAATAATCACTCTCATCACCTTCATAAAAAAGAATGCTACCTTTACTGTAATGATGTATATAGACATGTGCTTGTAACTCTTCTAATTGCTCTTTGCGCAGCCCTGAAAACATCGGTATATCTTTAAGTTGGAACATATTCATAAATCCTTGATGTAGCTCAAGGAAATTATATCATATAAACCTAATATAATATGTTGAACATAAGCTCAATTATGCCATGCGCTTAGAAATGAGTAAATCTCTCACAATTGGATTTATGGTCTATCAACCGCTACAAGAAGTTTGGCTAAGATCAGCTTTTTCGCTCTCACCTATTTTGTAAGAAAACGTAAGTTTTACACGGCCATCTTCTAGATCTTGCACTTCAATATCATAATTTTCACCAATCTTAGAGACCAGCCCTCCAGCATTTGTATGATTGATCATCACTAACTTTTTACCAGATTCATTAATAAGCTTTAATCCTGCCATTGCATTCACCATCGGTTCTGGTGGTCCGCACTTTGAAGTGTCAAACTCAAAGATTTGATCTTCTCCTAATTTATATGTAAAAAATGGCACAGATGCACCAATTACCTCAATCTTTTTCTTAAACATATTCTCTCCTTCTTACATTATTGTGTATTGTACTTATTTGCATAAAATATAACCTTGATTAATATCAATGAACGATGAAATCTATAAAAAAGAGTGATTATATCCTATTTAAATATCTAAATAAGAGTGAATTTATCCCATTTAAAGCCCGTAATAACGCTATTATAATTAATAATTATTTAGATAGAATATGACACGTTATTAGTTTTGTGTTATAAGTTGTTTTGATGGTAATTATTATAAAAATGTTGATTTAAATCAATATTTACGTCAATACAAAAGAGTACACTTGGGATGAAAAAATTAAATCTAGGAGGAAGTAAATGATGTTTAATCGTTTAATTTTGTTTGTTTTGTTTATGACTGCTACCAGTTTCGGAGCAGACGCAAACAATGGTGCGAAGCTGTTTGATGGAACAAAATCGTTTGAGAATGGCGCGGTTGCATGTGTGGCATGTCACAATGTTAATAGTGCTATGGTTATTAGTGGTGGAACATTGGCTATGGATTTGTCTGCTATGGGTGGTGCCATAGAGTATTCACTTGGCAGCATTGATGCTATGTCGTCTGATGTGATGAAGGCAGCTTATAAAGGTAAGATGTTAACAAAAGCCGAAATAGCTGATATTGACGCATTTTTAATGAAAGCTGCTGCTGAGCCTGGTGAAGGTTCCGGAAGTAACTTTGTTATTATGGGGCTTATACTTGCTGCTATTCTCTATGTAGTATTATCTATGCTAAATAGTAGAAAAAAATTAAAAAGATCTGTCAACCAAGACTTATATGACAGACAAATGAAATCAAGTTGGAGGGATCAATAATGAGTTGGATACAAGATATAGTAAACCCAGAAACACGTCAATGGGAAGAGTTTTATAGAAATAGATTTCAACATGATAAAATTGTAAGAAGTACGCATGGTGTTAACTGTACAGGTTCTTGTTCCTGGCAAGTAGCAGTTAAAGACGGTATTGTTGTTTGGGAAACCCAACAGATAGACTATCCGGAAATAGATAGTAAATTACCTGGATATGAGCCAAGAGGATGTCAAAGAGGTATCTCTTTCTCATGGTACTTATATAGCCCGATCAGAATCAAATTTCCTCTAATCAGAGGTGCATTACTTGATGCCTATAGAGAAGAGAAACGTAAAGCTGGTGGAGATCCTATGGCAGCATGGGCAAATCTTCAAGCAGATAAGACTAAGAGAAAAGCGTATCAACATGCTAGAGGTAGAGGTGGATTTAGAAGAGCAACTTGGGATGAAGCGCAAGAGATCATGACAAATGCCACTATCTATACTGCTAAAAAATATGGCCCGGACCGTGTAGTTGGGTTCTCTCCAATTCCTGCGATGTCTATGCTAAGTTATGCTGCAGGATCTAGATTTTTACAACTATTTGGTGGTGTAAACATTTCTTTCTACGACTGGTACTGTGACCTTCCACCATCATTCCCTGAAATTTGGGGTGAGCAAACAGACTGTGCTGAGAGTGCTGACTGGTATAATGCTAAGATGATCGTAGATATGGGTGCAAACCTTAACATGACTAGAACCCCAGATGCTCACTTCTTTGCAGAAGCTAGACACAATGGTACAAAAACGATTGTATGTGCACCTGAC
Organism: Sulfurovum sp.; assembly: GCF_041551015.1. Classification (GTDB taxonomy): domain Bacteria; phylum Campylobacterota; class Campylobacteria; order Campylobacterales; family Sulfurovaceae; genus Sulfurovum. The sequence goes on from NZ_JBFENQ010000010.1 coordinate 11,026, forward strand.
TTTTCTATGGTTAGTAAGTTTGCAGACCAATGGGTTCCACTTCACGCTGGTAGTGATGGTGCTTTCTGGCAAGCAATCACACATGTTGTTCTTAAAGAGTTCCACCATGACAAACAAGTTCCATACTTCAATGATTACTTGAAAAAATATTCTGATGTACCATACCTAGTAAAAATTGAAGCAGATGAGACTGGTATTGTAAAACCAGGTAGACTTTTAAGAGCAAACGAATTAGCAGAATATGCAGACATCGAAAATGGTGACTGGAAATTTATCCAGCATGATGCAACAACTGGAAACTTTGTAGTACCAAAAGGTAGTATGGGTCACAGATGGGATAAGCAAGAAACTGGTAAATGGAACATGAAGCTAGAGAACTCTATCGATGATCAACCTTATGATCCTTCACTTACCTTTATTAATGATAATGATGGTGTAGTTTTAGCTGCATTTGATGACTTTGGTCTAGATGAGCAACAAATGAGAGGTGTACCTGTTAAATATATCACTACAACATCTGGTGAAAAAGTAGCTGTTGCAACTACGTTTGATGTTCACTTTGCTCAGTATGGTGTAAACCGTGGGCTAGAGGGTGCATATCCAAAAGATTACAGTGATAAAACTGCTGCATATACTCCAGCTTGGCAAGAGATCTTTACAGGTGTTGATGCTAAGACGATTATCTCTATCGCTAGAGAATGGGGTAATACAGGTGAGATCACTGAAGGTAAGAACATGGTTATCGTTGGTGCCGGTATTAACCAATGGTATCACCAAAACCTTATGTATAGAGCTGCTACTATGGCACTTATCTTTACAGGCTCAGTTGGTAAAAATGGTGGTGGGATTAATCACTACGTTGGACAAGAAAAACTTGCGCCTGTAGACTCATGGGGAAGTATCGCACTTGCAAAAGACTGGAATTCAACTGCCAGACTACAACAAGGTCCTATCTGGCACTATATGAATACAGATCAGTACAGATATGATACTAAACATGCCGATTATAATACTGTTCCTGATAATAAACATACTCGTGGTCACATGGCTGACGATATCTTTAAATCAGTAAGAATGGGTCACATGCCATTTTATCCACAGTTTGACAAAAATCCATTAGAACTTGCTAAAGAAGCGGGTAATGATGATAATGCAACGATTCAAAATCATGTACTAGAAGAGCTAAAAAGTAAAAAACTGAAATATGCTGTTAGTGATGTAGATGCTGAAGAGAACTTCCCACGTGTATGGTACATTTGGAGAGGTAATGCTATCGCAGGTAGTATGAAAGGTCAAGAGTATGCAATGAGACATTACCTTGGTACAAATACAGATAACATTACAGCAACAGATCAAGCAGCAACTGAAGAGGTTGTATGGCATGACATCGCACCTGTAGGTAAAATGGACTTGGTTATTGACCTTAACTTTAGAATGGATTCATCTGCACTATATTCAGATATCGTTCTTCCATCTGCTTCATGGTATGAAAAAGCTGATATCAACTCTACTGATATGCACTCGTTTATTCACCCACTTGGTGAAGCTGTTTCTCCTGTATGGGAAGCAAAAACTGACTGGCAGATCTTTAGTGATATCGCTAAAAACATAAGTGAAGCTGCTAAAATTCATATGCCAGGTACATATAAAGATGTTGTAACTGTTCCTCTAGGACACGATAGTGCTGATGAGATCACACAAAGTACAATCAAAGACTGGTATAAAGGTGAATGTGAAGCTATCCCTGGACAGACAATGCATAAAATTGCTATCCAAGAGAGAAGCTATGTAGATCTTTATGACAAATATATCCGTCTTGGACCAAACATGAGAAATGGTGCTGGAGCTCACGGAAACAGCTATGAGACAGAAGAAGCGTATGATGAGATGATCGAGTCAAATCACTTCGTAACAGAATTGGAAGAGTTCAATGGTAAGATTTATCCATCATTGAAAAAAGATATTTCTGCTATTGATGCGGTTCTTCATTTATCAAGTGTGACCAATGGTTCATTATCAAACAAAGCGTATGCTAATGCAGAGAAGAAAACGGGTCTTGACCTTAGAGGTATAGCACAAGGACAAGAACATCTTCGTTTAAATTATAAAAAATTGACAAAGACGATTGCAAGATATAACACATCTCCTGTATGGTCAGGTCTGATAGATACAGATAGAGCGTATGCAGCGTATACCTACAACGTAGAAAAAATGGTGCCATGGAGAACATTAACAGGAAGACAACATACTTACCTTGATCATGAACTTTACATTGCACACGGTGAGCACTTACCAACATACAAACCTTCTCCAAATAAAGAAGTGTATGGTGACTTAAGAGAAACAGTTGTTAGCGGCGATGCGAAAGTACTTTCTTGTTTGACACCACATGGTAAGTGGCACATCCACTCTACCTATATGGATAACATTAGAATGTTAACGTTGTCACGTGGTATGGAACCTTGTTGGCTCAGTGAAGCTGATGCAGCTGATCTTGGTATCAAAGATAATGACTGGGTTGAAGTTCTCAATGATAATGGTGTATATACAACCAGAGCCTGTGTAAGTGCCAGAATACCTAAAGGTGTAACGATTGTTTACCATACAATTGAAAGAACTGTAGGTCTTCCATTGACAGATAAACGTGATGGATTTAAAGGTGGGACAAGAAGTGGTGGTAACAATGCCATTACAAGAGTTCGTCTTAAACCAAATCTCTTAGCAGGTGGATATGGACAATTTACATACTACTTTAACTACTGGGGTCCAGTAGCCGTAAACAGAGATGCTCACGTTGTTGTTAGAAAAAAAGACAGTGTTGTCTTTTAATCAATTGAAATAGAAATTAAGGAGAATAAGATGGATGTAAGATCACAAATGTCAATGGTTTTCCACCTGGATAAATGTCTAGGTTGTCATACTTGTACAGTTGCATGTAAAAACATATGGACAGACCGTAAAGGTGCAGAATATATGTGGTTCAACAACGTTGAGACAAAACCAGGAACTGGTTACCCAACAAAATGGGAAGACCAGGAGATATATAAAGGTGGATGGGAAAAAAGAGGTGAGAAGATTGCACTTAAAGGTGCAGGTAAACTTAAAGGATTAATGAATATTTTCCATAATCCAAATATGCCGGTTATTGAGGACTACTATGAGCCATTTACGTATAAATATTTAGACCTTACAGAAGCCCCACAATCAGATGTACAACCAGTGGCAAGACCGGTTTCACTCATCACAGGTAAACCTATCGATATCAAGATGGGACCAAACTGGGATGATGATTTAAGTGGTACCCCTGACTTTGCAAGAAAAGATCCAAACTTGGAAAACCTTACACCTGCAGAGCAAGAAGCGATGTTCCAGTTAGAACAAATGGCAATGTATTACCTGCCACGTATCTGTAACCACTGTCTAAACCCTGCTTGTGTAGCATCTTGTCCATCAGGAGCTATCTACAAAAGAGGTGAAGATGGAGTTGTACTCATAGACCAAAATGTATGTAAAGCTTGGAGAATGTGTGTCACTGCATGTCCATACAAAAAAACATACTACAACTGGAGTACAGGAAAGTCGGAAAAATGTCTTTTATGTTTCCCTAGAATAGAAGTAGGAGAAGCACCGGCGTGTATGCACTCATGTGTAGGACGTATTAGATACTTGGGTGTTATGCTTTATGATGCAGACAAAATTGAAGCAGTAGCTTCTGTAGATGAGAAAGATCTTATCTCTGCACAAATGGATATCTATTTAGATCCGTTCGACCCAGAAGTGATTGCTCAAGCAAAAGCAAATGGTATAGCAGATTCTACACTAAAAGCTGCACAAGAATCACCTATTTACAAGTTTGTAAAAGAGTGGGGTATTGCATTGCCGTTACACGCAGAATTTAGAACACTGCCTAACTTGTTCTATGTGCCACCTATGTTACCAGTAATGGCAACAATCAGTGAGAATACGAAAGATAATTCAACTCTGAATGATAAAGCAAAAGCATGGGATGATAAATGGTTATATGATACAAGCCTAGATGATATCTTTGGTAATATTGATAACATGAGAATGCCTCTTAAATATATGGCAAGTCTCTTTGGTGCTGGGGATGAAGATATTATGGCCGAGAAGCTTAAAAAACTTATGGCTATCAGAATCTATAGAAGACATGTCACTGTTGGTGATATCTCCAAAGCTAAGTCTGATGCAGCACTTGCTGAAATTGGATTAGATGAAACAATGGCAGAAGCAATTTATAAGATGACATCATTGGCTAAATTTGATGATAGATTCGTAATCCCTGCAGCTCACAGAGAACAAGCCATTGAGATGCTTGAATCTACTGCAGATGTTAAAGGTAACACTGGATTTGGTTGGACACCAAAACCAGTTAGAGGAATATAAGATGAAAAGAGATCATTACACAACACTCTCTCGTCTTTTTGACTATCCTGATGAGAGCTATAATTCACTTGTCACAAACATGATAAGTGAATTGGGATCAGAGTATCCTGATGCTTCTGAGGAATTAGAAGCATTTTCAAAATTGCTACCAACTGATATCTATCAACTTCAAGAGATTTATACAAAATCCTTTGAAGTACAGGCGGTCACATCATTAGAAATAGGGTATTTACTCTACGGTGATGACTATACAAGAGGTGAAGTAATGGTTCACTTAAGTAAAGAACATAAAATAGTTGGAAATGAACTTGGTACAGAGCTCTCTGACCACCTTGGGAATGTCTTAAGACTACTCCCTAAAATGCAAGATGAAGCTGTCATCCATGATCTGGTCACGATGATGATAGGACCTGCAGTAGAAGTTATGATGAAAGAGTATAGTCCAAAGAACATGGAAGCAAAAGATAAGTTGTACAAAAAACAGTACAAAACATTGATCGTGCCTTCTATTCCTGTAGGTATGTTCTTGCACCTTATCAAAGCACTCTACATGATACTTGATAATGACTTTACTCTCATTAAAGAGAATAAACCATTTGGCGATGCAAGTTTTCTTGGATTCCTCTCTGCTGAGTTAGAAGTTGAAGAAGGTAAAAAAAGTTCGAACAGCTGTGCACCTACGTTTGATACGTCTGGTGTTATGACTGGTAGTAGCTGTGGTGGCTGCGTATAATAAAGGAGTTTAATATGGACGGATTATTGTTTGGGGCATTCCCTTATGTAGCGTTGACGATCTTTGTCGTCGGAACGATCTATAGATATAGAGGTGGCTTTAAGTATTCATCTCTATCTTCTCAGTTTTTAGAATCAAAGAAATTCTACTCTGGCTCTGTGCCTTTTCACGTAGGAATTCTTGTAGTGTTTTTTGCACACTTAGTTGCATTTGTTTTTCCAGGCTTTACCTTTGGTGGAAGTAACTTGGTAACAATGGAAACGATTATGCTTGCATTTAGTATCTTGGCAATTTTTGGCTTGCTTTTACTTTTCATTAGAAGAGTAACAAATGAAAGAGTACAAATGGTAACCAATAAAATGGATATTATTATAGAAGTTCTTCTTCTTGTACAATTCATTATAGGTGTCTATATCGCTGTTTCACTCAAATGGGGTTCAGCATGGTATGCATCTGACATGGTGCCTTATCTATGGTCAATATTTACATTTAGTCCTGATGTTGCAGCTGTTGCGGCTACACCACATCTTATTAAGGCTCATATTGTTCTTGCATTTGTGATCATCTTGCTCATACCATTCTCAAGATTGGTACACTTCTTGGTAGCACCTTTGCATTACATTGCAAGACCATACCAAGTAGTAAGATGGAACTGGGATAAGAAGAAGATTAGAGATCCTGAGCAACCTTGGGAAGATGTAATTCAAAGACCAAAAAATAATTGATTAATGTCAATAATTTAAAACAAAGAATAGCTTATAATCCTTATAGCTATTCTTTATATATAACTCTGTTTGCTTTTTTGAGTATTTATGGAAATACTCAAATAATCAAATAGCGTAATGATTTGATTATATTAAATTATTCAAGGATTAGGTATGATGACAGAAGCCACGGGTAAATCACATAAAATGCTCTTTTTCAATACACTCGCATTTACGGTTGCCTTTGCAGCATGGATGTTAAATGGGGTATTGGTTACATTTTTAGTGAGTAATGAGGTATTTGACTGGTCAGCTTCAGAGATGGGTTGGCTTATGGGTATCCCTGTTTTAACAGGTGCATTAATGAGATTTCCAGTAGGTATCTTAACAGATAAATTTGGTGGTAAATGGGTATATGGAGGTTTACTTCTTATATCAGCCATCCCTATGTATCTACTTTCTACTGCTACTACCTTTACTGAATATGCATTCTATAGCTTTGGATTTGGTATCACTGGAGCCACTTTTGCTGTAGGTATTGCTTTTACTTCTGTATGGTATCCTAAAAAAAACCAAGGTACTGTACTTGGTATCTTCGGTGCAGGTAATGCAGGGGCAGCGGCAACATCTCTACTTGCTCCTGCTATCTTACTTCAACTCACAGCCTCTGACAATATGGAAGGATGGAGAACACTTCCTATATACTACTCTGTCATGTTAGTTGGTATGGGTATTATATTCCTTCTCTTTACTGAAAACAGAAAAACGCATGCAGCCGAAAAAACCTTACGAGTCATGATGAAACCACTCAAAGACCTACAAGTCTGGAAATTTGGTCTATGGTACTTCTTGGTATTTGGTTGTTTTGTTGCATTTTCTCAGTGGCTCATCCCTTACTTTGTAAATGTATACTATCTTCCACTTATTACAGCTGGTTTCCTTGCAGCTGCATTCTCTTTTCCTTCAGGTGTTATTCGTGCATTTGGCGGATGGCTCTCTGATCTATATGGTGGGAGGAAAGTAATGACAGCGGTACTTGCTACTTCTGTAATTATCTCTGCGATGCTTATGGTTCCTAAAGTTGATGTTTTTTCACCAGGTAAAGGTATCATAGCCGCTATACCAGGAACCGTAACAGCAGTCACAGAAAACAGCGTTACTGTAGGTAAAAGAGTTTACAAATTCTCACCAAAAGAGAAACATCATGAAATCAGTGCTACTGAAAGTGACAAAATACACATACTTCCAGAGAAGAAAACTTGGCAAGAGGCTGTCGTAAAAGTCGGTGACAAAGTAGCGAAAAAACAACTCCTAGTAAAAGGAACAACCAGAATATCATTCCAAGCAAATGTTTGGATATTTGCTGCTTTAGCCATCTTACTTGGTGCTATATGGGGTATTGGTAAAGCAGGTGTATATAAGTATATCCCGGAAAACTATCCTGATGATGTTGGTATGGTTGGTGGAGTTGTTGGTGTACTAGGAGGATTAGGTGGATTCTTTACCCCTATTATCTTTGGTTACCTACTTGAGTACACTGGGCTTTGGTCAAGTGCATGGGCATTTATGTTAGTACTCTCATTTGCGGGAATGTGGTGGTTGTTACACGATATCGCTCATAAAGCTGATAAGCATGCGAAGCTTAATAAATCATAAAACAAAGGAGTAAATTACAAACATGAATTTTAATCCAAAGACAGAAACAGAAGAAAAAATTGGGATAGATATAGATGAAATACCTTATGAAGATATGCATCCATTTCTACAAGAACTCATAGATGAACACCATGTTTATACTAAAGAGTTAAATGCTTTTGAAGAAGCTGTTGCCATGATAGAGAGCGGAAAAGTTGACAGAGAAGTAGATGAGAAATTACGTCAGTTCTTTTCTTATTTCGACGATCAGATTGTAAGTTACGACCAAGAAGGAGAAAAATACCTTTTTGTCAGTGTCTCAAAAAAGATGATTACAGATGAAAACTTTAATGTCATAGAGTTTTTAGAAGCTGACCATGTGAAGTCTATACAAATGGCGGCTATCACATTTAATATGCTTGCACTCTTTTCAAGAGTCCCTGATAAGCAATCACGTTTTATTGTTTTGGACGTAGCTTTAAAGCAAGCTAAAGAGTTAATAGAGTTATTAAGAGTGCATATTTACCGTGAAGATACTATGATCTTCCCTTATGCACAAAGAAATTTCACTCATGAAGAATTGACTGAAATACAACAAAGGAGTAAATCGTGAACATGGAGTTTAACCCAAATGGAACGATGGAACCAGAAGTGGAGATAGATATGGAGGGTGGCGTATCACCTTATGCCCCTCCGGAAGCTTATAACCCTCCGAGTAAAGGTGAAGAGATACCTTATGAGGATATGCATCCATTTTTACAAGAATTCATTGATGACCACAACTCTTATACTAAAGAGTTAAATGCTTTTGAAGCAACTATTGCACTGATAGAAGGTGGAAGAGTAGACAAAGACATAGATGTGAGATTGCGTCAGTTCTTTACTTTTTTCGATAATACGATTGTAAATCATAATCAGGAAGAAGAGAAATATCTTTTTCCTAAGATTTCTAAAAAGATGATAGCAGATGGAGAACACTCAAAAGCAGATAAAAATTATACTGTCATAGATGTTTTAGAAGATGATCACGTGAAATCTATACAAATGGCTGCTGTAACATATAATATGTTTGTACTCTTTTCAAGAATCCCTGATGAGAGATCACGTTATATCATATTGGATGTGGCACTAAATCAGGCTAAAGAGTTACTAGAGTTATTAAGAGTGCATATTTACCGTGAAGATACTATTATCTTCACCTATGCACAAAAAAATTTCACCAATGAAGAATTGACTGAAATTCAACAAAAAACAAAAGGAGCGTGAAATGAGTATTAACATAGAAAAATGGGACGTTGAAGACAAGGACTTTTGGGAAAAAGAAGGTAAAAAGGTAGCCAATAAAAATCTTTGGATTTCTATTCCGGCACTATTATTAGCATTCTCCGTATGGCTTATGTGGGGTATGTTGATCGTTCAGATGAAAAAAATGGGCTTTACTCTAGGTATGAACCCTCAAACACCTGAAGACTGGGCGAATGTAAATTCACTTTTATGGACACTACCTGCCATTGCTGGTCTAGCAGGAGCAACGCTTAGAATTCCAAACGGATTTCTTATTGGTATTGGTGGAGGTAGAAATGTTATCTTCTTAACAACTTCTCTTCTTCTTATTCCTGCTTTTGGTGCGGGATGGGCTATGGGAAATCCAGATACCTCTTATATAACATTAGCCATTCTTGCTGCGACATCAGGTTTTGGTGGAGGTAACTTCTCCTCTTCCATGTCAAACATCTCTTACTTCTTCCCTAAAAGAGTACAAGGTACATCACTTGGACTGAACGCAGGACTTGGTAACCTAGGTGTAAGTACAATGCAATTCCTTATTCCTATGGTATTAGCATCTGGTGTATTTTCGGCTGGTATGATGATGCCAAATTCTGAGAAAATAGTTTATCTTCAAGATGCTGCTTGGGTATGGGTTCCACTCATTATGGTAGTTGCTATTGCTGCTTTCTTTGGTATGAACAACCTTAAAAGTGCTACACCTAACTTAGGTAACTATGCAGGTGAGTTTGGAAAAACGATCCTTCTTCTTATATTTGGTGTGGCTGCTGCCGGTCTTGGTGCATTTATGCTCATCTCTTTAAAGATCAATATGTGGATAGTACTTCCTGTAGTTGTTGTGGTGACACTAGTTTTAATGAAGTTTTTATCACCAGGTGAACTTAAAGGAAACCTTGATAAACAATTTGACATTTTTGGTAACAAGCACACATGGATCATGACTATTATCTATACAATGACATTTGGTTCATTCATCGGATATGCTGCATCATTCCCTAAATTGATCCAAGATATCTTTGGTGGTGAGATCAACCCATTTGCTTATGCGTTCCTTGGGCCGCTTGTTGGTGCACTGATCAGACCTGTAGGTGGTTGGTTAGCAGATAAAGTAGGATCTGGTGCAAGAGTAACTACTTGGAGTACTATTTTACAAATTGTTGCAGCATTGGCTGTTGCATATTTTGTAGTTAGAGCAAGAGAAGTAGCTGCTATTGAAGGTGCTGCTGCAGCCGCTGCACAATACTGGTGGCCATTCTTCTGGGGCTTTATGGCGCTATTTGCTGGTACTGGTATCGGTAATGGTTCCACATTTAGATCTATCCCTTATATCTTTAATAAGGTACAAGCAGGACCAGTTCTTGGTTGGACAGCTGCTATTGCTGCTTATGGTGCATTTATCATGCCTAAACTATTTGGTCAGCAGATCAAGGCTGGACACGCAGAGTATGCGATCTACGGATTTGTAGCGTACTATGTACTTTGTCTTATCTTAAACTTTATCTACTATGATAGAAAAGGTGCAGGTTGGGCAGATAAAGGCGGACAACCATAGAAGAAATTTTAAAATAGATTATAAATTAATTTTAAAAGCGTAGGAGAGTGAGCCCCCTTGCTCTCCCGCACTATAAATCAAATTCAAAATATATTTTTGGTATTTTTTGAATTTAATTTAAGAAAAGAGATTTGACATATGGATATTAGAAATATCTTTAAAAACAATAAAAAGTGGGCACAGGAACAGCTAAACAAAAACCCAAACTTTTTTACTTCTTTGTCAGAACATCAACACCCTAACTATCTATGGATAGGATGCTCTGATAGTAGAGTACAAACTAGTCAAATTATGAATTTACCTCCTGGTGAGGTCTTTGTGCACAGAAACATTGCCAATATAGTTGCACTTACAGACTTTAATTGCCTCGCTGCCATAGAGTACGCTGTAGATGTGCTAAAAGTAGAACATATCATCGTATGCGGACATTACGGTTGTGGTGGCGTAAAAGCAGCAATGGATAGTAATACCCCTGGAGGGGTAGAAGCAGCTATAGCTAGTAATGCCGCTGGATATGTAGGCAATTGGCTTAGCAATATTATAGACATCATTAAATTTAATGAAGACAAACTAAAAAACTTAAATGAAGAGGAAAGATACAATAAAGTATGTGAATTAAATGTATTAGAACAGGTTAAACATGTATCAGATACTACTATCGTTCAAAATGCCTGGAAGAAAAATGCAAACCTTACCATACACGGTTGGATATATAGCCTAGATGATGGTATACTCCATGACTTACGTATAGACAAAAATACTATATAAATCACTGGACTTAACATGAGAAAAATATTCATTTATCTATATATTTTGTTTACGGTTAGTGCATTTGCCGAATTACCTGCCAATAGTACATGTAAAATGTGTCATCCTAAAATATACAAAGAGTACAAGACAAGCGCTCATAGCAAGTCTACTATATATGAAGACGCTATTCATAAAACCATATGGGACATGCATCCACATAAAAAGAAAAACAAATACACATGTGCCAAGTGTCATACGCCAGCCGATACAAGGATTTTAAAAGCCCTTCAAAATGGTACAAATGCAATGCCACAGGATGATGATCTGCATCATGAAGCGATAGCCTGTATTACATGCCACTCAATCAAAAGTATCCAAAGTCATCCAAAGTCCCATGATGAAATCGTGTTGGCTGACAATGACAAAAAACGACCCATTATTTTTGCTGCGAATAAAAAAAATAGAAATGACAAAGGTTTGTATGTAAGAGAATATGGAATGTTTAAATCTAAATCAAGATCTCCCTACCATGATATAAACTACACAAATGAACTTTTCTATGCTGGAAAAATGTGTCTAGGGTGTCATAAGCATATGGAAAATACCCATGGTCAAAACATCTGTACCACAGACAGTAAAGGTGCTATAGATGAAGAGTCAAACTGTATCACATGTCATATGCCAAAAATAGAAGGGAGTATCTCCGGTGCTCCAATGTCTAAAACACATAGATTTCATGGTTTTGCAGGTACGAAGAACAGACCCGATCTATTGGCAAAATATTTGAAAATACATTTTAAGAAAACAGTATCTGGATTTGAAATAACGCTTAAAAATGAAGCAAAACATAATTTGCTATTGCACCCGTTAAGACTAGGAAAACTAAATGTAAATATTAAAAGTGCAACTAAAACAGATACACTAAAATCAATTTCATTCTTTAGAATATTGGGTGCTGAGGGTAAGCCTGCCATGCCATGGCTCGCTACCGAGATTTTCAAAGAAAATATGCTTAAAGCAGATGAAGTCAGAACTTTAAAATATGATACAAAGGTGCAAAGTGGAGATATTGTTGAAGTTGAATTTGGATATTATTTGGTAAATCCAGAAATGCATAAAAAGTTAAATCTTACTGACAATGAAAAAGCTACAAAATTTAATATACTTAAAACGGAATCTTTTATAGTCCAATAATTAAAACAAGGAAAAAACATGCCAGATACTGTAAATAATACTTTTGCATATACATCAAGCACATTACTGAATGCCTATAAAAAACGACGAGAGGAGTTATTACCTTTACTTAAAGAAGAAAAGGATGAGGATATTTTAAAAAAAATCCATCTTGCCTTGCTATCAATAGATTTATGTATACAAATTTTTAATGATGCAAACCGAAATTTTCCTCTTATTAACAAAGAAATACTCGAACAAGCTGATCAAAATATCGCTCTTGTAAAAAATAAAACTGCCGGCATTAAAAAACTTAAAAAAAGTATTGCTGCTTTAAATGAATTAGACAATATTATTTTTAAGCAAAAAATGCATTATTCTATAGAATTATCCAATAGTGACAGTAACCAGATACCAGCAGAGATTGCTTCAAATATATTAAAAGAAAACGCTTTTTTATTTACACATGTATTGCATGTACTTTACAACAATGCTAACCAAGAAGAGGTTTTTAATACTATTACAGCGCATATAAAATATATTTTAGGTTTATGTATTATAGATCCTATATCATACGGAAGTGATATTTATAAAGAGATGCTAGATGAGAGAGAAAAATATAGTATAACAAATGAAATAGACACATTTATATTTAACACACACCATTTTTGTTTAACTATTTTGCTTTTTACAAAACATTGGATGGGTTACAAAGAATACTCTTTAGAAGCAGCTGAGAAAGATTTGAATGATAAAATTAATGATATTTTAAAACAAAGACAAAGTAATCCTAGTTAAATATTTACTTGCAGACACCTGAGCAAACTATAGATTGTATACTATTTGTCTCAACTATTTCTCTCAGGGCATCCTCATCAAGTACAGTTACAACATGGTCTTTAATGATGATGACTTCTTCTTTTTTTAATTTTGTCAAAATACGAGAAAGGGTCTCTGGCGTCATATTAAGTATAGAAGCTATTTCATTATTTTTAAGGCGTTCAAAAACAGATGCATTGTTAAGTAGGAAATCTGCTATCTTTGCTTCTGAAGAATAAATCGTCTCTTTATGCAGTAACTCTGCCAGTATTTTCATTCTCTTTAACAATGAAGAGATTAAAGAAAGTGCCAACTTTGTATTATTTAAACAGCCATAGAGTTTATCAAGTGGAAGCAGTCCCATGGTACCATCAGTCAAAAATTCACACGTTGCAGGAAAAGGTATACGTTCCAATGTAGGGAAAAGTGCCACCATTTCAGGTGCTACAAAATTATGCATATGTATCGTAGTACCTTTGGGACTTGTTTTAAAAAGCTTTACTGTACCCTCAAGTAAAACATACAAGAATTCGCCCTCATCCCCTTCATAAAAAACAATGGAATCTTTCGAATACTGGCGTACCTGCATTTGTGTATATACTGATTTTAACTGCTCTTCTGTAAGTTCAGAAAACAATGGTATTTCTTGAATTGTGTGCATACATTAATTCCTCTTAATAATCAAAATAAGTATACCATATCAATTTAATATAAACAAATGTATCCTAGATATCTATTGCATTACCTACATACTCAAAAGTGATATTTTCATCTCCAAACCACTTTCAACGCACTAGAAAGCTGTGATGTATCAAAAGTGTTTTTCTCTTCTTGAATCTTTCCAATTGTGTTCTCTGTAAAGACAAATGGTTGTAGATAATACGTACCAATGTATCCTCTTTTAATCAAATCTTTAATGATCCTGTTAATTTCCTCTACTCTTAACAAGTCACTATGTATTGTTGTTCTTACCTCAAAAGAAAACTGCTTCTGTATTAAAAAATTGAGCGTCTTAGAGAAACTGTCAAAATGTTTATCTTTTGTTATCTCAAAATACTTCTCTTTGGGGGCCTTGTAGTCAAGTGAAATATAATCAACCAGTCTGTTTTCTACCAATATTTGAACCAATTTAGGATTTAACCCATTCGTATCCAGCTTGATTTTAAATTTTAACTGCTTGATCTTTTTACAAAACTCTACTAGATCATTATAGAGTGTAGCTTCTCCTCCCGATAAAACGACTGCTTCAAGAAGTCCTACTCTATTTTGTAAAAATGCTATCGCTTCCTCTTCAGTGATCTCTCCTTCTCCAAATACAATATCTTTATTGTAACAATACACACAACGCATATTACACTTGGCGAACCAAAAAATAGCCGCTAAATGATCGGGATAATCCAACGCCGTAAAGGGAGTAATATCATAAAGAGGTTTATGCGGCATTGATTTGTGATGCTTTTTCAAGAAAAAACTTTCTCTCTTGGTGCTCACCTTTTTTACCGATATTAAAACTCTCAACCGGTCTATGGTACCCCATCACTCTTGTGTAAACAATGCATTTTGTTCTTTGTACTTCATTACGATGAAGCATCTCTTCTTTTTTCATCTTTTTCCTCCTATGTTAATAAAAATTGCTCTACGCACTCTTTAGCATTACGCACCAATATATCAATCTCTTCTTTGCTCGCATCCTCTATATGAATGCCGCAAATGACTAAGAGATCTTTTCCTATTTTATCATAAATGACATTTGCCATTTTCTCTGAGACTATATGATCTTTATGCCCTTTCTTGCTCATAGTTTGCAAATGGTCTTTGGATTCTATCAATGTTACTGAACCAATATGTTCCTCCTCTCCGCCTGAGATGATGACAAGCCTGTCCTTACCTATTTTATAAGACTTTAATATGACGTTATAGCGTCCTTCACCTGCGCTGATCATCAACATGCCTTCTGCAAAATCTCTTCATCACATTTGGGGCAATACTCATGTTCCCCGGAGAGATAACCATGTTTTTCGCAAACAGAAAATGTCGGTGTTATAGTAATATAAGGCAGTTTGAAATTACTGATGACAGTTTTTACCAGTTTTCTAGCTGCTTCCGAGGAGCTGATCTTCTCTCTCATATAAAGATGCAATACAGTTCCCCCTGTATATTTGCACTGTAGATCATCTTGCAGTGTTAATGCCTCAAAAGGATCATCGGTATAAAATGCAGGGATTTGAGAAGAGTTGGTATAGTAATTGTTCTCCTTCGTTCCTGCCTGGATAAT